>JAWWPL010000483.1:0-10186 GCA_033850605.1 Blastocatellia bacterium
ATGCTGACTCTTTCCTGCCTTTCAATACGGCAGACAAAATCTCCCAGGACCAGCGAACACATTGACGAAGATCTCGATAAGCATTCAGCGACGTCGAGCGTCGCGAGCGCCCGTGCGCTGGCGCGTCGATCAGCGGCTGAGAAGCTCCGTCCCAAAACAGACGTCTCAGTAACCAACTTGGCCGACTTCGTGTCTGATCGACGGAATGCCAAACCACTGCCGCCGGTTCGTAGTAAACGCCTTTTCTCATCTGCCGAAATTGAGCAAGAATTGCGGCTTCTTCTCCCGACAAGAGCACCAATCCCTGCCGTCCCAGATTTGGATCGAAACCGCCAATCGAACGTAATGTATCTTTTTCGAAAGCAAGGTTAGCCCCTACCAGATACTCGCCATTCTCTAACGAGTGCGCTCCGGCACCATGATCGACATAGGTATAAAGCGAAAGATGTCGCTCCGGCACCCAAGCCGGCTTTTCTCCTTGCCAATCCAGCCAGACCCTTCCGCCAACAGCGGCCGGGGCCGGAGACGTTTGTTCAAACGCGCCCAGCAATGCTTCGAGCCACTGCGAGTCGGCGCGCGCGTCGTCGTCCATGTACGCCACATAAGGAGCTGCCGCGGCCATCAGTCCGGTGTTTCGCGCGCGGGAGAGTCCAACCCTTTCTTCAGTGACATATCGCAAGTTGATTCGTCCGTCATCGAACTCTTTAACGACCTGCTCGGCTTCTGCTTCTACGGCGTTATCCACGACGATGACTTCGTACTGATCGCCAGGAAGACTTTGTTCGCACAGACTTCGCAGAGCATGCCGAAGGTAATCCGGTCTCTTAAAGGTACAGATGATCGCTGAAATTTTGATCACTGGTTTTCGGATTCGCGAAACGGCGCGCTAACCCTGCGCAATCGCAAAGTCATAGGCGGCAATCATCCTGGGTAAGACACGCTCGACACTGAAAGATTCCTCAATTCTTCGCCGCGCATTGGCTCCCATAACTTTTCGCAGAGATGGCTTTGACAGCAGTTCGGCAACTCTTGCTACCAGAGCTTGCGAATCGTTAACCGGAATTAGGAATCCGCTGACGCCATCCTCAATCAGTTCCGGAGAGCCTCCGCTGTCGCAGGCAATTACCGGAGTGGCGCAGGCCATAGCCTCGAGCAATACGTAAGAGGAATTCTCCCAGGAGGAAGGAAGAATGCAGACGGCGGCTTCCTGGTATGCTTTCACCAAGTCCTTTCGCGTCATTTCTTCAAATCGCACTTTCGTTCTTTGAAGCGGATCAAGCGAATCCAGAATCTTCCGGCGCCAGCCTTGGCCATCGCGGTCGACGCCATCACTTCCCACGAAACGAAACTCGATCGCCGGAAATCTATTTAACAGAATCGGAATCGCCTCCTTCATGGTTTCGGCGCCTTTGTTTCGCTCCAGGCGACCCGCATAAAGCACTGTGTCTTTGCGAACCGATGTCGACGCGGGAAAGTTTGATTGGTCAATGGGATTATGCACAACCAAAGTCGTCTTCTCGCTCAAAGGCAACCAGGTTCGCGTGAGATCAATCACTGCCTTGCTCGGCGCTGTTACCAGGTTCGCGCGAGTGATCGACTGCTTTTCAATCCAGTACTCTCGGTAGCCGCCCTGCTTTGCGCTGAGCCCATTGAATTGGTCAATAAATATTCGCGCCGTGTGCAGCCGCGTCACTAACTTCGGCCGCCCCGGCAGGTAGCTAACAAAAAAACCGTCAGCTCGACCTTCCGCGGCTTCGACAATGTCGATCGGGTGCTTGCGATTTATGCTCCGAACCTTGCGCATTGCCGCCCAGGCGAAGCCGGGCCAAACTCGATTCAATCTCCAGAAGAGGGGAACCGAATCCCATCTTGGAGCCGGCGACACGCGATGAACTTCAATTCCATCGCCGTTCGTAATGTTCTCTCCGTTAACCGCCCGTGAAATAACTGTGACCCGATGGCCAGAGCCGGCCAGCGCATGCGCCATCTCGTAGGTGTACGAGCCGATCCCCCCCCAGCCCGTTTCCGGTGGATACTCCTGAGAGATGTAACAGATGTGCAAAGGTTCACGCCGTCTGCGCTAAGGTTTTGATGACCTGAGCCGGGACGCCGGCAGCAAAGCTATAAGGAGGAATCGAGCGGGTTACAACCGCACCGGCTCCCACTATGCTACCCCGCCCAATCGTGACGCCACGCAAGACGATCACGCGGGTTCCGAGCCAGACGTCGGATTCAATTCGCACCGGCGCGATCTTCGCGGGAGAGTTCCCCGCCCCATGAAAATCGTTATCGAGGATCACCGTCTCATCTCCGATAAGCGCGTTGTCACCGATGCTGATTTCGCGACTACATGCAATGCGCACGCCCTGATTCATAAAGACGTTCTTTCCCAAGCTCAACCGTGCGTTTCGGGCGCAGGAAATCTCGACCATATTGTGCCTGCGGGATCGGATAGTTAAACCGTCCCCCACTTCGATCGTTCCATCCGAACTGGCCGCGCAGGGACCAAGCACCGCCAAACTTTTACCCACCGCGGCGCAGTGTCGTCGGAAGCGCCATGACCACCATCGAATCTTAAGCTTTTCCACACTGCTCCGAATCCAGCGGCTCAAGCCCGGGCGAGGCGCAGAGGACGAGTTCCATAGTACTGTTGCAGGACCCCAATGACCTGTTCCGGACCGATCCCCGACAGGCACTCTTCTTTCACCTCGCGCCAGCAACGCTCGGTGTTCGCATCTATGATTCCGCCCATGCACGGAGCACAGGGCAGTTTGGACCTCAGCACCACGTGACGTTCGCTTTGCGGCGCAAGTATGTCCGCGTCGGTAGGACCAAAAATAGAAATCACTCGCGGAACCTGAGCTGCTTCGGCAAGGTGTAGGGTTGAGGTGTCATTCGTAATACACAACTGACACAAACTGAGCAGGGCCGCGGTCTCTGCAAACGTGAATCGGCCGGCAAGTGATTTCGCCTTTGACCCCAGGCTACTCGCAATCTGATGACAAACAGCCACGTCGTCGCCATCTCCTGTCAAGACAATCTCGAAACCTTCATCGACCGAGAGGAACTCGCATACGCGCGCAAAATACTCCGCCGGCCAGCGCCGGGAGTTGATGTGGATCTTCCCACCGGGATGAATTACCGCGAGTGGCCTTGACGTATCAACGCCTTCCCGGCGCAGAGCGAGCTTCACGATCTCCAAATCATCCTCGCGCACCGGGTATTCGTAGGCCCGTCTCCCGGCCGAAATCCCCAAAGGCTTCAGGAATTTCAAGTAGGCGGTTGATCGTTGCATCCGTGCGTAATCGACAGTTGCGGGATCTGTCAGCAGCTTGTCGCTCAGTCCAGCAGATCCGACTCTTCTGCGAACGTTGAGACAGTACAAAAGGGCGTTGCCGAGGTTCCGATCAAAATCAGAGATAGCGAAGTTAATGCCCACGTCATACCGAGAAAACAAGTGACTCAAAAGCAGGTTCGGGTAGTACCGGAGGACAGCCATGACCAGTTTCCCACCCGATCGATTTACAAATTTTGAAATGATCCAATGTCCCTGATAGGCCGGCAGCGTGGTGATGTTGTTGAAACGCGGGTCATTCTTAAATGCATCTTTCACATAACCATGCAGGGTTACGAAATCGATCTTTGCATTCGGATATTCGCCCTGTAGCGTGACCAGAGCGGGCGTTAACATTAGGGTATCACCCAGTCCGGCAAGCTGGATGACAACGATCCGCTTTGGCCGCCGGCCGCTGAAGAGAGTATTGAGCAGCGTCTGAATTGCAAACCTGAAGGGCCAAACCAAAAGTAGCAAAACACCCGCGCAAAACCTTGCGACCGGTCGCCGCTGACGCCATTGGTATTGTCGGTGACGCAGTTGGTGAAATCCGTTGCGCATCGATCTTTAAAAACCCAGACCCTCAGTCCACAGCTTATTGGGCTAGACCGCCAAATCGACCGTGACCGGTCGTATGACTTCATCAAACCGAACCGTTGTCGCAGAATTGCGAAGGCTCGATAACTCTTCACGAATCACTTCCAAATAAGCAGAGCCGAAACGTAAGTCCGGCTCGAGATAATTGCCTTCGGCCCATTCGTTCCACGACTTAACAAATATCAAGCGTCGATCGGGTTCGCGCGATTGAACGATATCAATGGCCTCGCGCAGGTGTACCCGAAAAAGCTCCGGCGTACTGTCAGTCAATACAAGTCCCTTAACACCATGTCGCGGAGTGCTATCCCAGTTGGGAAGAACCGAAGGATAGTGTGCCGGGCCAAATTCGATTGAACTGAGAGCGTTTCGCATTAATTGGGAATAGTCGACTTGTGCCGGGGATCCAGAACGGCCAGGCAAATACTCATCCAGCGAACGGCCGCGAAATTTTGTGGTGAGCCGGTTCAGTTTTCGCTTAGGCAGCGTCTTCAGGAAACTACCCGGCAGATGGTACGTGTAACCATTAAAACCCGGCGTCTGCGACCACGGACGATCGACCAGCCCAATGAAATAAATTCCATTCAGTCCGGCTTTGACCGCTAACTCGTTCCATAGATCTGTAAATCGTTTCGGTTCAGGCAGCTTGTCCGGCATGTACACACCAAACAATGGCTTGCCGTCGACCTGAACATAACGCCGGTCGCAAAACGCCTCGAGCTGCGAATAGAAATGACGAACGTAGTCGTCTTCACCGGGATATGTTTGTTCAAGGAGTATCTTGTTGGGCTCGCCATTCCAAACTCCGGTCCACGATTCATTCGCCCACGCAAGACAGAAAGGAAAATCCGGATCGCCTGACTTAAGCACTTCTTGAAAAGGTCTTTCCAGGAGTCGTTTCCCGGCGAACCAGTAATGCCAGTAACAAAAGCCCTCGATCCCATGATGTCGCGCCAGGTCTGCCTGGGCCGCTCGGGCCTCAGCAACACGGAGGTCGTAAAAACCCAGATCCGCAGGTACGTTAGGCTGATGATGTCCTTTAAATAAGGGCTGAGCCTTGGCGACATTAGTCCACTCGGTGAATCCGTTTGACCACCACTGATCGTTCTCCGGGATCGGATGAAACTGGGGCAGGTAAAACGCGATGGCTCTGGCTTTTTTTTCAACCATCAGGCGGCCTTTACTGAAATATTGGAGCTCGCCGGAAATTGTTCACAGTTTTCAAGAGCCGACTTGGTTTCTTCCAGGTACCTGTGTCCCCATTTCTGATCCGGCTCCAAATGATTGCCCTCAGCCCATTCGTTCCAGGCATTTACAAACACCAGACGTTCGTCGCGATTTTCAAAGCGGCGTTGTGTTTGATTGATTGAGCGGTCGAGCCACTTTCGATAAAGCTCAGGTGTGCTACCCACATAGATGCTCGCGCCGGATTTGCGGCGGGCGGAATTATCAAAGCCCGGAGCCACGCAGGGAAACAATTTATACTCAGGTTCCGGTCGATTCATTATGTTGGTAGCCAAGTCTGAATAACGCAGGATGGCATGTTCGCAATATGGGTCTCGGAAAAAACGTCGAGCTTGCCTGTCCAACTTTCTAATTCTGCATCGAATCGGCTTGATGGGTTGAGTGCGGTGGTTACAGTTCGGGGGAAAATCAACTGCCGCATCAAACCCAATAGACGTTGGATCAAAGTCGAGAGCAGCAAGACTAACCACCGTGCATAAATACAAATCGGGAAAGCCGGCCCTGATTGCTTCTTGTCTCCAGATATCGGCCGTTTGCCGTGGCTGCGGCAGAGAACTTACGCGGTAGATCAGGACTAGAGGACGGCCATTAATCTTTATGTACCGAGGATCCTGAAAAGAAGGAATCAGAGCTCGAATGTGCGCCAGATCGTCGGCCGCAGAGTAAGTCTGCTTCATCAATACATCCTGCTCTTCGCCATTCCATCTGCGCGTCCAGTTTTCGTTTGCCCAGCAAACGCAGAAGGGAAAGTCGGGTTCTCCGGATTTCAGAACCTCGTCAAGTGGGCGTTGGAGCAATCGCTTGCCGTTGAACCAATAGTGGTAATAGCAAAAGCCGAAAATTCCATATTGCCGCGCCAGGTTCGCTTGTGCCTGCCGAGTTTCAGGCAAGCGCAGATCATAAAAGCCAAGTTCCGCTGGAAGATGAGGCTGATAGTGCCCCTTTACTAAAGGGCGCGCACGGGCGACATTCGTCCATTCGGTAAACCCTTTTCCCCACCAGTGATTGTTTTCCGGAATCGGATGAAACTGGGGAAGATAGAAACTGATCAGACGAGGTTTATCGTTAAGTGGCATACGTCATTGCTTCACTTTGATTCGCGGGCTCAGTCGGCAACTGGGGTCCAATGTGAACGAACCAGTACTCGTCCATAACCAGCCTCAGGAATGCGTCCGTTCCCATAGAAATCAACCGATTCAACATCGAACGACACCGCGTCCTCCAAGTTGTCAATCAGTAAATTCTCAAGCGTGCCGGCACTCAAACAAAGCGTGTAGCGCCCAGGAGCAAGAGGCAACGATTCAATCTCGCATACTACCTTTCGTTGATTGTCTAAAACAGTAAGGGATAAGTCCGAAAAATACGTCGTGAGACTGAAAACTCGGCCTCCCATCCAGTCATTTACCCCGATTCCGAACTGGGGATTTCTGATGGAAGTAGGTTGATCAAATGTGAATTCAATCTTCATTGGCTCGCCAGACACAAATCGGTCCTTCGGGTTATGATCTCGATCTAATAGGCGAACCCTCCTTAACAATGGTAGAGCGTTTGCTTCACGCGCCGGGTGCGAGGTCAGGTCGACATCGGCGCTATTCGATGAACTGCCACTAGCCATGTATGCCGTAATGCAATCATCGACATCACCGCTGAAAGCTACTGCTCCCTGTTTAAGCAGGATCGCACGGCCGCAGAGATTTTCGATGGCCGCCATGTTGTGGCTGACGAACAATACGGTACGCCCTTGTTTGGCAACATCACCCATTTTCCCCAGACATTTTTTCTGAAACGCTGCGTCACCAACCGCCAGTACTTCATCAACTAACAAAATCTCCGGATCGAGGTGAGCGGCAACACCGAACGCCAAACGTACATACATGCCGCTGGAATAATGCTTCACGGGCGTATCGACGAACTTTTCGACTTCAGCAAACGCCACGATCTCGTCAAATCTCTTAATGATCTCGGCGCGTTTCATTCCGAGGATTGAGCCGTTCAGAAAGACATTCTCGCGGCCGGTCAGCTCGGGCTGGAAGCCGGTCCCGACTTCGAGGAGTGAGGCGATCCGGCCAGTGATGTCTGCATAGCCCTCGGTCGGCTCCGTAATTCGCGACAGGATTTTCAGCAGCGTGCTCTTCCCTGCTCCGTTCCGGCCAATGATACCGACAACTTCACCGCGCTTGATTTCGAATGAGACATCTTTGAGAGCCCATATCGTTTCCGCTTTCGATTTGTGCCCGTTGGAAGGATGATGACCATTGCGGCCCGCCAGAGACCGGAGCGCCCGGAAAGGAGTTGCAGCCGTCTGAGTCAACTTCCCTTTTAGCGTCTTGTAAGACTGCTGGTTCGCGCCAATGCGGTAACGCTTTCCCAGGCCTTCCGCTTTGATTGCTGTGTCAGACATGTGCGCTCAAACAATGTCAGCGAACGTCTTTTCCATTCTGCGAAAATAGAACGCGCCGGTGATCAGAATTACGATTGCGGCTACGGACGAGACGGCAATGATTGGACCCGGAGCCGTTTTCGTCCCCAACAACGCCCAGCGAAATCCTTCCACTACACCGACCATCGGGTTCAAGCCATACAGCGTGCGCCACGGTTCAGGAAGCAAGCTGCTCGGATAAGCAATTGGAGTTACGAACAGCCAAAACTGTGTAATGAATGGAACGATGAATCGCACGTCGCGATATTCGACGTTCAACGCAGACAGCCATAGCCCTACTCCGAGCGACGTCACCATCGCCAGGAGGAAAAACAGCGGCAGCCACAGGACGTTCAAGGTCGGCAGCAGACTGTAATAGAGCATCATTACAATCAACACCGCGAAGGCGATCAGGAAATCAACAACCCCTGAAAAGGAAGAGGCCAGCGGAATTATTAGTCGCGGAAAATAAACCTTGGTGATCAGGTTCGAGCTGCCTACGAGACTGTTCGACGACTGGCTTAGTCCGTTGGCAAAGAAAGACCAGGGCACCAGCGCGGCAAAGCTAAAGATAGGATACGGAAGACCGTCTGATTTCATTCCGGCGAGATGACCAAAAAACAAACTAAACACCACCATTGTGAAGAACGGTTGAATGACGGCCCAGGTCGCGCCCAGCGCCGTCTGTTTGTAACGGACTTTGATGTCGCGCCAGACAAGGAAGTAAAGCAGCTCGCGATATTCCCAAAGCTCGCTGAGTTTGAGCGGCACCCAACCCTTCGAGCGCTCTATGCGCAGCGTCGGCACAACCGCCGGGCGCTCAGAGCTGAGCGTTAAGGGCGAATCGGAAATTGCCGATTGGGGATTCATCTGGGAACTGCGAGCGGCAAGAAAATTGGCTAGAGCGGCCGTTCCGTCAGATCGCTAACTCCTGATCTCTGGCCTCTGTCTTCTGCTATCATTGCCAAGGGCAAAGGGCGAAGTGAGCTAAGTTAAGGGCTGAGCGCAAAGTTGGCCGTTTTGCTCCCGGCTCTTTAATCTTAACCCGTTGGATCTTCGCCCTTTGCTCTTTACAATGATCGTATTCCGCACTACTTCAATCACCCGCGAGACTTCGGCGTCAGTTAACCCCGCGGAAAGCGGCAGACTGACGGTTTGCCTGCCGACACTCATCGCATTCGGATAGTCTTCCGGCCGCCAACCAAACTTCTCTTGATAGATCGGATGCTCCGGCACACTCAGGTAGTGCACACCAACGCCGACGTTGTTCGGAGTCATCTCATCAAGGAATTCATCGCGACTGATCCCAGCGCATTTGTCGTCAATCAGAATTGTATATAGATGATAAGCATGGCGGGTGTCCGGCTCTGGCGCGGCAGGCAAGGTCACGGGCAAGCCGGCAAAGGCAGCATTGTATTGCCGCCAAATTTCTTCCCGACGCAGCCAGTTCGATTCGACGCGCCTAAGTTGGTGAATGCCCAGCGCAGCTTGAAGATCCATCATGTTGTATTTAAAGCCGGTCTCAACGACAAAGTAGTGTTTGTAGCCTTCATCGCTGAAACGCTTCCAGGCGTCCTTGCTCATGCCGTGCAGCGCCAGTATCTTGATCCGCGCCAGGTCTTCTTCGTTCTTTACCAGCACCATGCCGCCCTCGCCGGTGGTGACATTCTTGGTGGCATAGAAACTGAAGCAGCCAAAGTCGCCGAAGGTGCCGGCTTTCCGGCCGTGGTATTCGGTTTCGATCGCGTGCGCGCAATCTTCGATCAGTTTTAGTTTGTGCCGAGTGGCGATTTCAGTCAGTGCGTCCATATTTGCGGCGCGTCCGGCGAAATGGACTGGGAGAATGGCTTTGGTTTTCGAAGTGATGCGGGCCTCGACCTGTGCGGGGTCAATATTCATCGTCTGCCGATCGATGTCGGCGAGCACCGGCGTTGCGCCCGCGTGGGCGATAGCGTTTACGGTGGCGCAGAAAGTCATTGGGGTAGTGATCACTTCGTCGCCGGCGCCGAGACCGGCCGCAAGAACACTCAGGTGCATCGCAGCGGTGCATGAACTGACCGCGGCGGCAAAGGGCTCTCCCTTATACCAACCAAATTCCTTTTCGAATTGAGCTACCCGCGGGCCGGTCCCGATCCATCCGGATTCGAGACAGCGCACGACCTCGTCAATTTCTTCCTGATCGATCTTCGGAGATCCGAAAACTATGAAGTCAGAAGATGGCATGGTGCAGTTCTAAAAGGTAAGGGGTAAGTGCAAAGAGCCAAGCGCAGCGACCTTATGATCTTTGCGCTTGGCTTTCCTACGCCCTCGGTGCTTGCTCCGTGTACTCAGAGCTGTATTTCGAGTAGTACTGGTAATTGTAGTAGTAGTCGGGCGAGTTCAGGTTAACCCGGTTTAGGACCACGCCCAGGACCTTCGCACCCACATCCAGCAACGCCTGCTGCGAACGCTGGACTACCTTGCGCGAACATTCGTTGGCATGAATCACCAGAATCACACCATCAGAAATCGCTGCTACCAGCACACCGTCAGTAAACGACGCGATGGGTGGCGTATCGATCACAATGTGGTCAAAAGTCCTTCCGAGCTCGAGA
>JAWWPL010000099.1:0-13537 GCA_033850605.1 Blastocatellia bacterium
TGATCGCGCCCATCGCAATGGAAAAAGGTTTGCGCTTCGCGATTCGTGAAGGCGGAAGAACTGTGGGTGCCGGAACCGTGAGTGAAGTGGTGGAATAGGGCGTATGAGTCCTTTAGGTCAGATATAAGACTATGCTGAACGAAAAAATAAGAATCAGGCTGAAGGCTTACGATCATCGCGTGCTGGATCAGTCCACGACTGAAATCGTCGAGACAGCGAAACGCACCGGGGCGCGCGTGGCCGGCCCGATTCCGCTGCCGACGGTCAAGAATAAGTGGACCGTCTTGCGCTCGCCGCACGTGGACAAGAAGTCACGCGAGCAGTTCGAGATCAGAACGCATAAGCGCCTGATGGACATACTCGATCCTACTCCGCAGACGGTCGATGCGCTGATGAAGCTGGATTTGCCGGCTGGCGTCGATGTGGAAATTAAGGCGTTTGGGAAAAGCTAAAGGCGTTGTCGATTTCCCATTGCCAATTTCCAATTGGTTCGTTGGGCTGGACACAAATCGGCAATTGAAAATCTACAATGATTAACGGAATCATCGGGAAGAAAGTTGGGATGACACAGTTGTTCGCGCCTGATGGCACGGTCACTCCGGTAACTGTGATCAAAGCGGGCCCATGTGTCGTGGTGCAAAAGAAAACCGCCGGCGGCCGCGATGGGTACGATGCGGTACAGATCGGCCTGGTGGAAGATCGTCCCATCAGAATGAAGAACGTGAATAAGCCGATGCGCGGACATTTTGAAAAAACCGGCGGCGGTATTCCGCCGACGCGCGTGCTAAAAGAGTTCCGCCTGGAAGCTTCTGACGAGAGCACCAGTGTGGGCGATAAGATTTTGGTGGATCAGTTCTCAGACGGCGACATCGTAGATGTAGTCGGAAGGTCAAAGGGCCGCGGGTTCGCGGGCACGATCAAGCGTCATAATTTCAATCGCGGTCCTGAGTCGCACGGCTCAATGAATGTTCGCGCACCGGGATCGATTGGCCAGTCGGCTTATCCCTCCAGGGTTATGAAGGGCATGCGCTCTTCAGGCCACATGGGAGACGACCGGGTAACGATCAAACGCCTGACAGTCGCGCGAGTCGATGCCGAGAACAATCTTTTAATGATTCGCGGGGCAGTGCCGGGTGCCAATGGCACCGTCGTCGTAGTGAAGAAGGCAGCCAGACAGGCGAAGAGATAGCGAGATACAGACCACTGGTCTTGTATCTGATGCGGAGGTTCGGTTATGCCAACAGTCAAAATAATGGACTTGACCAGCAGCGAAGTTGGCGAGATCGAGTTGGTTGACGCGGTATTTGGCGTGGCCCTCAATGAGCCATTGATTCACGAGGCGGTACGCAGTTTCCTGGCTAATAGACGCGCGGGAACCTCGGCGACCAAGACGCGCGGTGATGTGTCCGGCTCGGGGCGAAAGCTCTGGAAGCAGAAGGGCACTGGCCGGGCGCGCATCGCCAGTTTGCGTTCGCCGTTGTGGAAAGGCGGCGGCAATGCTCATGGACCACAGCCGCGGGACTGGTCGTATAGCTTGCCCAAGAAGATGAGGAAAAGAGCGATGTGCTCCGCGCTTTCCGAGCGCGTGCGCGAAGGTAATTTGATCATCGTGGACGAGTGGAAATTCGACCAGGGGAAGACCAAAGAGTTTATTAAGATTCTGGGTAGTTTGAAGTTGAGCGGAAAGACTCTGATTGTCGATTCGCTGAAGAATACCAAGCTGATGCTGGCTTCGCGCAATGTGCAGACGGCCAAAGTGGTCAACAGCTATGGCGTAAATATTTACGATCTGATTAATCATCAGAAGTTAGTGTTGACGCCCACGGCAGTCGAGGAACTGACCGGCATTCTGCAACCGCGCTCACGGGACGACGAAGAAGAGCGTTATCAATCACACTCGAGCGAAGGCGAAGCGGCCAGTCCGCCGCGCCGCACACCAAGGGACACAGGAGTTCAGGCTTAACCAATGCGAACCGTTTGGGACGTAATCAAGTCGCCGGTCATCACGGAAAAAGCGCTGGTGGCGAAAGAAGAGACGCAGGACAGGCGTCAGTTGCTGACGTTTCGCGTCGATCGTCGCGCGACCAAGCCGGAAATAAAGAAGGCGGTCGAGTCGATTTTCCAGGTCAAGGTTGAAGCGGTGCACACCGCTAACTTTCTCGGCAAGATGGCCCGCCGTGGCCGGCACGAAGGGCGTAAGCCCTCCTGGAAAAAGGCATATGTGACGCTGAAGCACGGCGAGAAGCCGGTTGATTATGGCGAAGCAATCTAGCAAATTCGAAATTCAAAATTTGAAATTCGAAATTTAAGATTATGGGCATCAAGAAACTAAAACCGACATCGCCGGCGCGACGCTATCAGACTTATCTGACGCGCGACGAGCTGACTGCGGGCGCAGTGCCGGAAAAATCGCTACTGGAGCCGAAGACGCGTATCTCGGGCCGAAATAACGATGGCCGCATCACTGTGCGGCGACGAGGCGGGGGCCATAAACGCTTCTATCGCGTGATTGATTTCAAGCGCGACAAGGACGGCGTGCCGGGCCGCATCACTCAGATCGAATACGATCCAAATCGCTCTTCCAACATCGCTCTGGTTTCCTATATCGACGGCGAAAAGCGTTACATCATCGCGCCGGTCGGCCTGGAGGTAGGAAAGACGATTACCAGCGGAGAAGATGCGGACATTCTGCCGGGAAACACTTTGCCCATTCGCAATATCCCTTTGGGTACGCAGATACACAATATTGAAATGCGTCCGGGCAAAGGTGGGCAGATGGCTCGCGCTGCCGGCTCGTTCGCGCAGTTGCTGGCCAAAGAAGGCGCTTACGCGCAGTTGCGCATGCCTTCGGGTGAAGTGCGGCGCGTGCCCGTCGAATGCCGGGCTACTGTGGGCCAGGTCGGCAATGTCGAGCATGAAAATATTTCGTTGGGTAAAGCCGGACGCACTCGCTGGCGCGGTATTCGACCGCACGTGCGCGGTGTAGCGATGAATCCGGTCGACCACCCGCACGGTGGTGGCGAGGGCAAGACCTCGGGCGGCCGTAATCCGGTAACGCCCTGGGGACAACCAACGCGCGGCTACAAGACGCGCCGGAATAAGCGGACCAAGAAGATGATCGTCAGAGATCGGAGAGTTAAGTAGATTGCCGATTGCCAATTGTCAATTGCCGATTTAATTGATTGGCGTTGAGGGTTTTAAAAATTGGCAATCTGAAATCGGCAATCGGAAATGAATCATGCCACGTTCAGTAAAAAAAGGCGCCTGGATCGATAAAGGCATTCAGAAGGTTGTCGACCGAATTCGCGGTGGATCGCAGAGGCCGCAGGTGATCCGCACCTGGTCGCGACGTTCGACGATTACGCCCGAAATGGTGGGCATGACATTTGGCGTTCATAACGGCAAGCGGCACATTCCGATTTACGTCACCGAGAACATGGTCGGCCATAAGCTGGGCGAGTTTTCACCGACGCGCACTTTCAAAGGGCACTCCGGCACCAAGGCCGAAAAGTCGGAAAAGACCGCGAAGATGTCGGGAGCCTCGGGTAGCTCGGCGCCGCCGCCGGCAGGTTAAGGCAAAAGATATAGGTCCAATAGGACCTATAGGACCTATATAAGATGGAAGCAAGAGCAAGCGCAAAATATCTCCGCGGATCGGCGCAAAAGGCGCGTCTCGTGATCGACATGATCCGAGGCAAGAACGTCAACCAGGCGCTCGCTATTCTGCGTTATACCAACAAGCGGGCGGCACTGGGAATAGAGAAGTGCGTCAAGTCGGCGATCGCCAACGCGAACGAGGCGGCTGAGAAAGCCAATATCGCCGTTGACCCGGATGAACTTTGGCTGAAGGCCGCGTTTGTAGATCGGGGACCGACGAAGCATCGCAGTCGCATGAGGCCCGCGCCGCAAGGACGAGCGTTTCGAGAGCGTCGACATTTTTGCCACGTCACCATTCTGGTTTCGAGTGACCAGCAAGGTGAAGCAAAAGGTGACGGTAAGTTAGCTGAGACAGCAACGCCCGCGGCAAGCAAGCGCGCCAAGCGCGGCGGCGCCGCTGCCGCACCTCGCGCTAAGCGCTCGGCGCCCGCGGCTGAAAGCGGCGAGAAAAAAGCCGCTTCCCCGAAGCCGGAAGCAAAGGGCGTGAAGAAAGCGGGAAAGACTGCGTCTAAGGCAGGCAAGGCGACCAGGCATAAGAAGATTGAGGAGTAGGTCTTAGTTTGAAGTTTCAGATTTCAAATCTCGGATTTCAGAAACAAGGAATCAGCTGATAGAAGGAATCTTGGGGAAACAGGTCATCCAAAGAGCGGAGAAATAAGTGGGCCAAAAAGTTCATCCATACGGCTTTCGCCTCGGCTATAACAAAGACTGGCATTCGCACTGGTTTGCGAAGAAACAGTTTGGCGACTTTCTGATCGAAGATCTGAAGTTGAAGGCCGAGTTGAAGCGGCGCTTTACGGGCGCGGGTGTCTCGCACGTGGACGTTGAGCGCGCGGCGAACCGTTTGAAGATCATCATCTATACGTCGCGGCCGGGCATCATCATCGGGCGGAAGGGCTCAGAGATCGATAAGCTGAAAGGCGATATCTCTTCACGCACGGGCCGGGAAGTGCTGGTGTCGATCCAGGAGATTCATAAGCCGGAACTTAACGCGCAATTGCAGGCCGAGAAGATTGCCGCCCAGCTCGAAAAGCGTATCGCGTTTCGCCGTGCGATGAGAAAAGCAGTGGAGGAATCGCTGCGGTTTGGCGCGCAGGGCATTAAGGTGAAGGTTAGCGGCCGTTTGAACGGGGCTGAGATTGCGCGCAGTGAGTGGCATCTGCAAGGTCAGTTGCCGCTGCACACCCTGCGCTCGGACATTGACTATGGGTTTGCGGAAGCGCATACGACGTTCGGCGTAATCGGAGTCAAGGTTTGGATCTATCGGGGTGTGATTCTGGACGCGAACGCAGCCATGGCGCGCGGCACAGGTACCGACCCGATTAACGACACGCGGGGCCCTGGGCAGCGCGAAGGACGTCCGCGTCCGCAGCGCCCACGGAGAGATCGCGAGAGGACGGAGAGATAAGTTCAGAGTTCCAACCTTCAAGTTGCGACTTGAAGGAGACAAGCTAAAGCCTGAACTCTGAACCTAGGGAACAATCGTTATGTTGATGCCCAAAAAAGTTAAGCATCGTAAGCAGATGCGCGGCCGTATGACCGGCATGGCCGTTCGCGGCAGCATGATCAGTTTTGGCGAGTATGGATTGAAGACTCTTGAGGCGGCCTGGATTACCGACCGCCAGATCGAAGCAGCACGCATCGCCATGACGCGTCACATCAAGCGGGGCGGCAAGATCTGGATTCGCATGTTTCCCGACAAGCCGGTTACCAAGAAGCCGGCGGAAACTCGTATGGGAAAAGGAAAAGGAGCGCCGGAATACTGGGTGGCGGTCGTTAAGCCGGGCAGGATTCTTTACGAGATCGAAGGCGTGGACGAAAAGACAGCCCGGGACGCGATGAGACTCGCGTCGCAAAAGCTGCCGGTCAAAACCAAGTTCGTTACGCGCGCTGACCAGGAGGGCGGAGCCCTATAGGTTTCAAGTTTCGAGTTTAAGGTTTCAAGTTCATGAACCTGAAACTCGAAACCTGAAACATCGAGCTAAGTGAGCTATGAAAAGACGAGAAGAAGTCGATAAGTATCGGGACATGCATGGCGAAGACTTGCAGGCTGAAGAAGCGCGACTGAAGGAGTCGCTGTTTCGCTTGAATTTCAAGTTGGCCCTGGGCGAAGTGGACGCCATCAAAAAGATGCGCCAGGAAAAGAAATCACTCGCACGTCTGCGCACAATGGTGCGCCAGCGAGAGCTTCAAGCTGGTAAATAACGTCCGGCGTTTCAATTCGCCGGCGAACGGATAGCGGATACGAGTAACAAATGTTTAGAAGGAAAAAGAAAGAAGAAGCGGTTGAGCCGGTGTCAGGCGAGGAAACTGCTGTCGGCGAGGTAGCTTCGCAACCAGCAGAGGCCGCCGAAGGCTCAACCAGTCCAGACGTTTCGCAGTCCTCCACTGACGCGGCGCCGACGGCGTCAGGGGCCAGGAACGCGGTGAAATCCACTGCCCGAGCCCGTGGCAATCGCGTGCAGAAAGTCGGCATCGTTTCGTCCGATAAGATGCAGAAGACGGTCGTCGTTCGGGTCGATCGCCTGGTGCTGCACCGAAAATATCGGCGCTATGTGCGACGGACTTCGAAGTTTATGGCGCACGATGAATTGGGTTCAACCACCGGCGATCGCGTGCGGATCGTAGAAACCCGGCCGCTTTCGGCAAGGAAGCGTTGGCGGGTGGTGGAAATTGTGCAGAAAGCTGCGAAGTAAAGCATTGCCGTTTTACGATTGCCGACTGCCGATCTGTTCGGCGTTTTGAGATGGCAGTGTTCGGCTCAAGATTAATTGGGCGCAAATTGGCAATCGGAAATTGGCAATCGGAAATTAAATCATGATTCAAATGCAGACCTCTCTGGAGGTTGCTGACAATTCAGGGGCGCGGCGAGTCGAGATGATTATGGGCATCGGCGGCGCGACCGGGGCGATCGCCGGACTCGGCGATCGGATCAAGGTCACCGTGAAAGAGGCCTCGCCGGATGGGACCATCAAAAAGGGCACCGTGCAGGACGCGGTGATCGTCCGGACGCGTAAAGAAGTACGGCGGCGCGACGGCACTTACATTCGGTTCGATCAGAACGCCGCGGTGCTGATCAAAGAGGACGGGACACCGATCGGCACGCGCGTTTTTGGTCCGGTCGCGCGCGAACTGCGTGACAAAAATTATATGAAGATTGTTTCTTTGGCGCCGGAGGTTATCTGATTGTGAAAGCCAGCAAGCGAGTAAAGATAAGAAAGAACGATCAGGTGGTCCTGATGGCCGGGCGCGACAAGGGCAAGCGCGGGCGGGTACTGGCGGTGGCGCCAATCCGTGGGAAGGTCAAAGTCGAAGGGGCAGGAATGATCAAGCGCCATCAAAAGCCGGCGGGAAATCGCGGCGGCGGGATCATCGACAAGGAGGCCTGGATCGACATCTCGAATGTGCAAATAGTCGATCCCCAGTCGGGCAAACCTACGCGCGTCCGTTACAAGATCGAAGGCGACGGAACGAAGTTCAGAGTGGCTACCGGCAGCGGGCACTCTCTGGAAAAATGAAGCTTAATATAGGACCTATAGGTCGGGTAGGACCTATTTCTTAACACCATGGCTAGACTGAAAGAGCGTTATCAAAAGGAAGTTGCACCGGCAATCGCCAAAGAGTTTGGGATCACGAATCCCATGGCCGTGCCGCGTCTGAGCAAGATCGTCCTGAATATGGGCATGGGCGAAGCCGTCGCCAACGCCAAGATTCTCGACACCGCGGTGGAGGAGTTGAGATCGATTGCCGGACAAAAGCCGGTGATTACGAAAGCTAAGAAGTCGATCGCCAGTTTCAAGCTGCGCCAGGGCATGCCCATCGGAGTAATGGTCACGCTGCGGGGCGAGCATATGTACGAATTTTTTGATCGTTTAGTCTCCGTGGCCCTGCCGCGAGTGAGAGATTTTCGCGGGGTATCGCCGAAGGCGTTTGACGGCCGCGGCAATTACACTGTTGGGATACGCGAGCAGTTGATCTTTCCGGAGATCGATTTCAACAAGGTCGACAAGATGCGCGGCCTGAACATTTCGATTGTCACTACGGCGCGTGACGACGATCAAGCGCGCGCGCTGCTGAAAGCTTTGGGAATGCCTTTCAGGCAATAAGGCAGAGATCAAAAGTCGGAGGTCAGACGTCGGCTCTCCGGACGCAAAATCTGGTCTCTGATTTCTGACCTCTGATATCTGGGTTGATATGGCAAAGAAATCATTAATCGCAAAAGCGAATCGCAAGCCGAAGTTTTCGTCCCGAGGGTACACCCGTTGTAAGAGGTGCGGCCGCCCGCGCGCTTATCTGCGCAAGTTTCATTTGTGCCGGATTTGCTTTCGCGAGTTGGCGCTGCAGGGACAAATTCCCGGCGTGGTGAAATCGAGTTGGTAGAAGCATTGCCGATTTGCGATTGCCAATTTCCAATTGGGTTTTTCAATCGGCAATTGGCAATTGGAAATTGAAAATGGAGTTAAGGAATGACTGATCCTATTGCCGACATGTTGGCGCGAATTCGGAATGCCGTTTCCGCCAAACACTCGCGCGTCGATATTCCGGCGTCGAAACTAAAGCTGGAAATCGCCCGCATCCTCAAAGAGGAAGGCTATATCAACAACTTCGTCGTCAAAGGCGAGGGCCCCAAGAAGGTAGTCCGCATTTTTCTGCGCTACGACGCGCGCGGCACTTCCTCGATTACATATCTGGCGCGAGTGTCGCGGCCGGGCCGGCGCGTCTATGTCGGCTCTCATCAGATTCCGCGAGTGTTGGGCGGCTATGGCGTGAATATTGTCTCAACCTCGCGCGGATTAATGAGCGGCAAGACGGCGCGCAAGGAAAACGTGGGCGGAGAGTTGCTGGCGGAAATTTATTGATATTGCCGACTGTCAATTGCTGATTTTCGATTGAAAGTTTTTTCAATCGGCAATTGAAAATCGGAAATCGGAAATGAACTTATGTCTCGTATTGGAAAAAAACCGATCTCGATTCCTAAAGGCGTTACGGTAGCCATTCATACCGGCGAACTTGAGGTGAAGGGCGCTAAGGGTGTGCTCAAGACTCCGATCCCTGAAGGAATTACTTTCAAGCTCGAGGGAGAAGAGCTGATTGCCGAGCGGGCCTCGAACGATAAGGCAGCGCTTCACGGTTTGGCGCGGGCCCTGGCAAATAACGCGGTGCGCGGAGTCACCGAAGGTTTTTCGATGCAGATGGACGTCGTCGGCGTCGGTTACAAGGCCGATGTGCAGAGCCGTAAGATTGTTTTCGCGCTGGGTTACTCACATCCGATTGAGTTTCCCTTGCCGGAGGGAATCGAGGCCAAGGCCGAGCGCATGACGACTAAGGGAAGCATTCAGCAGTATCAGACAACGCTGACGGTTACGGGTATAGATAAACAGAGACTGGGGCAGGTGTGCGCAGAGATGCATAAGCTGCGAAAGCCGGATGCCTACAAGGGCAAGGGCGTGCGTTATGCGGATGTGCCGCTGAAATTGAAGCCGGGCAAGACAGGTAAATAGCATTGCCGATTTTTGATTGCCGATTTCAGATTGGCGTTTTGCGGTCAGTGAAATTGGGCATCGGAAATTAGCAATCGGCAATGGAATAAAATGGCTAAGAGAATCAGAGCAGAAGTTCGTAACGCGGTTCACCGCCGCATCCGACGTAAAGTTCGCGGCACGACTGAGCGCCCGCGGCTGGCGGTGTATCGCAGCTTGAATCACATTTATGCGCAGGTGATCGATGACGAGAAGGCGCAGACTCTGGCGGCCGCGTCTACGACGGAAAAGGTTTTAGCGGCCAAGACGGGCGGCAACATCGACGCGGCAAAGCTCGTCGGCAAGACAATCGCCGAGCGGGCGCTGGCGGCCGGAGTTGAACGGGTCGTGTTCGATCGCGGCGGCTATTTGTATCACGGCCGGGTCAGGGCTTTGACCGACGCCGCGCGCGCGGCCGGGCTTAATAAAGACGAGATCGTCGAGGCTGAGGCAGCCGATGCTGAAGCGGCGCCCCCGGAAGAATCCGGGGCCAACGAAGCGGAAGCAAAACCAAAACGTTCCAAGAAAGCCAAAGAGGCTAAGGGACCGAGCGTGAAAGAAGAGAAATGAGACAACCCAGGCAGCGAATACTAGCTCAAGGACTTGACCTGAAAGATCAGGTTATCTCGATCAATCGGGTTACCAAGGTTGTGAAGGGTGGAAAGAATCTGTCCTTTGCCGCCCTGGTTGTCGTCGGGGATGAATCGGGGCACGTGGGCTTTGGCACCGGCAAGGCTCGCGAAGTGCCGCTGGCGATCAAGAAAGCCGTCGAAGCAGCGAAGAAGAGCCTGATTCGAGTTCCATTGATCGAAAACACCTTGCCGCATCAGTTAATCGGAAAGTTCGGAGCTGGCCGCGTCATGATGAAGCCGGCGTCGCCCGGAACAGGCGTGATTGCCGGAGGCGCAGTGCGCGCCGTGATGCGAGCCGCTGGTGTCCACGACGTGCGTACCAAGGTTCTCGGCTCGACTAATCCGCATAATGTTGTGCGGGCAACATTTGATGGTTTGCTGAAGATGAAAGATCCTTTCGAAGTGGCGCGTTTGCGCGGAAAACAAGTTGAAGAGCTTTAAATCGCGACCGTTCGTTCGAGTAAAGATATGCCCAGGAAAGCAAAGAGCACGACCGGCGAGCCGGCCAAAATCAGGATTCAGTATTACCGTAGTACGATCGCGTGCCCGGTGAAGCAAAAGGAAATAGTTCGCAGCCTCGGGCTGACGAAGCTCAACCAGATCGTCGAACGTCCGGACACGGCGTCGATGCGCGGTGCGGTCGCAAAGGTCCCGCACCTGATTAGGATTATTGAATAGGAAGAAGGAAGAGCATTTTCCATTTGTCCCCTTCCATTTGTCATTTTTCATTCGCAGAACCAACCTCGGACATGGTTGGCTTTGAAATGGCAGATGATGAATGTCAAATGACAAATGGAAAATGATTGGGAGCAAGCAATGGCACTCAGTCTTAATAATCTACATCCGGCTAAAGGTTCAACGCATCGGAAGAAGCGTCTCGGTCGCGGGCCGGGCACGGGGCTGGGCAAGACCTCCGGCCGGGGCGAAAAAGGGCAGAAGTCACGTTCCGGCTATTCGATGAAGATCGGTTTCGAAGGCGGCCAGATGCCCCTGCATCGCCGTTTGCCCAAACGGGGCTTTACCAATATCTTCAAGAAGAAGTGGATTGAAGTCAGCCTGGCTGCTTTGGAAGAACAGTTTGCGGCTGAGGATGAAATAACACCCGAAGTGATGCATCACCGCGGCATCATCAAGAAAGCCAAACACGATATCGTGGTGCTCGGAAATGGCGAGGTTTCCAAGTCGTTGAAAGTGTCGGCGCACCGCTTTACCAAGAGCGCGAGAGAGAAGATTGAAAAAGCCGGTGGCACCGTTACGGTAATCGGCTCTTAGTGTCACAGACTTGAGTCCGTGATCCAATAGAATAGAAAACACAGACTGAAGTCTGTGCCACCTTTATGGAAAAGTTCCTAGCTGCCGTTCGCAATATGTTCAATGTGCCGGATCTGCGCAGGCGGATTCTGTTCACGCTGGGCATTCTGGCGATCTATCGTCTGGGCGCCCACGTTTCTGCTCCAGGTATCAACAAAGCCCGGCTGGATTTGGTTTGGAAGGATGTCAGCGGCACGCTGTTGGGTGTCCTGGATCTTTTCTCAGGCGGAAACTTTCGTCTGATCTCGGTCTTCGCGCTCGGTGTTACTCCGTACATCACCTCCTCGATCATTCTGCAATTGATGACTGTCGTCTCGCCGCAACTGAAGAAATTGCAGGAAGAAGGCGAGATGGGGCGGGCCAAGATCAACCAGTGGACCCGTTATCTCACGGTGGCTCTGGGTGGTTTACAGACAACGTTCGTGGCTCACTGGCTGCAAATCAACGGGGTGGGTGCTAACACCTGGGGATTCCTGCTGACGACGGTGCTGACGCTGACGACCGGGACCATCTTTGTGATGTGGTTGGGCGAGCAGATTACCGAACGCGGCGTCGGAAATGGAATCTCCCTGCTGATTTTTGCCGGCATAGTAATCGGTCTCCCGCGCGGCGTGCAGCAGGTAATGGGCCGCATCAGTGGCGGCGACACGCTGGAGATTCTCGGCGAGATAGCCCTGGTCATTGCCCTGGTGGGAATAATTGCTTTCATCGTATTTGTAGAAGCCGCCCGGCGAAAAATTCCAGTCAGTTATGCCAAGCGGCACGTCGGACGCCAGTTGGTGGGCGGACAACAAACGACCATGCCGCTGAAGCTCAACATGGGCGGCGTAATTCCGGTGATTTTCGCTTCGTCGGTTTTGTCGATGCCGCAAAGTCTGTTCTCAGCCTTTCCGCCAAAAAACCCGGCCAACTGGTACGGGACGATATTCAAGTTTTTTCAGGTCTTTCACGCAGGCGATCCGTACTATGAGTTGATCTTTCTTACGCTGATCATGTTCTTCACTTTTTTCTATGTGTCGATCGTATTCAACGTTGAGGAGGTCGCGGATAACCTGCGCAAGCACGGAGGATTCATGCCCGGGATCAGACCCGGACGAGCCACCGCTGAGTACCTGAACACGATTCTGACTCGCCTGACTACCGTCGGCGCCATCTATCTGGCGATGGTTGCGTTCTTTCCGCAATTCATGCTGAGCGGATTCAAAGTAGAGCGTTTACCGCTGATTGGTACGTTCCTCGAATCCTTTGTCAGTACCACGCCAGGGTTTCAATGGATTCCCACCGGCATGGGTTATCAGTTTTATTTCGGTGGAACGTCGTTGCTGATTCTGGTCGGCGTAGCTATGGATACCGTGGCCCAGATAGAAGCACAACTGGTAATGCGTAACTACGAAGGCTTTCTGGGTGGCGGTGGAAGACTGCGTGGGCGCAGGGCCTGAAAAATTTCGATTGCCGAAATTTAATTGCCAATTGAAATCGGTCCCCACGATCATGGACCAATCGGAAATTGGCAATCGCCAATCGGCAGTTCCTTATGTCCAAGATCATCGTTCTGATGGGCGCGCCTGGTGCCGGCAAGGGCACGCAGGCGCGTTTGCTGCAACAACGCCTGGGGTTGCCGCAGATTTCCACTGGCGACATGTTTCGCGCTCTGGCACAGACGCAGACTCCGCTGGCTGAAGAAGTGCGCGCGATTCAGCAGGCAGGCAAGCTGATTCCCGACGAGCTGGTGATCCGGGTGGTTGAAGATCGAACGGTGAAGGATGATTGTCTGAGAGGCTACATCCTCGACGGGTTTCCCCGTACTGCGGCACAGGCCGAGATGCTCGAGGAGTTGGCCGCTCGGCAGCGCAAGAAGCTGAGCGCGATCCTGATCGACGTGCCGCGGGAGCTTTTGGAAAAGCGGATGACCGGCCGGCGTATTTGTCCGATTTGCAAGGAAATCTACAATATCTATTTCCGGCCTCCAAAGGTTGAAGGGCGGTGCGACGTTCATCCGGAGGCAATATTGGAACAGCGCGCTGATGACACGGTTGAAAATGTTCGAGTGCGATTGGAAACCTACGAGCATAAGACCGCCCCGCTGCTGGATTACTATCAGCGCACTCGACGCTTGCACCGGGTAGACGGGACTCAATCGCCGGAAGATATCTATGGCGAGATTGAGAAGATTTTGAACAACGAGGTCGTGCGAGCCAGTCTCGCGGATTAGCGACAGGTAGTCTGGCTTTACCAGCAATGATTATAGGAAAGTCCCAAAAGGAAATCGAAAAGATGCGGGCGGCGGGTCAGCTCGTGGGAAAAGTGCTGCGAGCTTTGAGTGCGATGGTCGAACCTGGCCTAACAACGATTGAAGTTGATGCGGCGGCCGAGAAAATGATCCGGGACGCAGGTGCATATCCGACGTTCAAAGGCTAT
>JAWWPL010000100.1:0-7342 GCA_033850605.1 Blastocatellia bacterium
TGATCGCGCCCATCGCAATGGAAAAAGGTTTGCGCTTCGCGATTCGTGAAGGCGGAAGAACTGTGGGTGCCGGAACCGTGAGTGAAGTGGTGGAATAGGGCGTATGAGTCCTTTAGGTCAGATATAAAGATAGATTTTGGAGATTTGAATTATGCCGCGTGACAACGTCGTATTGCAGTGCATCGAATGCAAGAGTCGGAACTACGTAACTACAAAGAACAAGAAGACTACAACGGAACGTCTCGAGTTCAAGAAGTTCTGCCGCCGCTGCCGCAAGCACATAAATCATAAGGAAACCAAGTGATCGCATTGTCGATTGCCAAATAGCAATTGCCGATTAGAACCCCGACGAAACGCCTTGGTAAATTGGCAATCGGAAATCGGCAATGATTCCTAGGGGTATAGTGTCAACGGTTAGCACGTCGGTCTCCAAAACCGAAAGTCCGGGTTCGAATCCTGGTACCCCTGCCAAGTTAGGATAGAAAGTTCGCGTGTCGAGAGAAGAAGACGAAGATACTGGAAATTTTGGCGCTCTGCCTGAGCCGGCACCGGCGCGCGACACTTCCGTGACCAAGCCGATCGGAACTCCGTCCCCGCGGGCGGCCAGGTTTGGCGAGGGAGCAGAAGGCAGGGGCGCTCGGCGCGAGCGCGGATTGGCTGGCCCGCGGACGGGATTTATTCAGCGCACTACGCAGTTCATACATGATACTCGCGCAGAAATGCGGAGAGTGTCGTGGCCGACAGCCAACGAAGTAAAGAACACCACGATCATTACCTTGATTGCGGTTATTTTCTTTGCCATTTATTTGTTTGGAGTGGATCGAGTCTGGTCTTTTCTGATTGAACATCTGAAGACCTGGTTAGGGGCTTAGCCGCGAAAGATTTTTCCATGAATCAGTGGTTCATACTTCATACGTATTCCGGTCACGAGAAAAAGGTTTGCGAAAGCCTGAAGGCTCGGGTGGCCGGGACAGATCTGGAAACCGCAATAACTGAGGTGCTGGTTCCGACCGAAACCGTGGTCGAGATGCGTGGCAATAAGCGCATTGAATCTTCACGAATGTTTTATCCGGGCTACGTGCTGGTCCAGATTGAATGTGACGAGCGCGGGCACATTCCCGACAACGTCTTTCACGCGATTCGCTCGACGCCGAAGGTTACCGGTTTTGTAGGCGGACAGAGTCCGACACCGTTGACGCCGCAGGAAGTTGATCAGATCGTGCATCACGTTGCCGAGGCCGCGGAAAAACCCAAACCGAAGTTTTCGTACGCCGCCGGCGAGACGGTGCGCATCAAATCCGGACCGTTCCAGAGCTTTACCGGCAAGGTCGAAGAAGTTAATGAAGACAAGTCCACACTTAAGGTGACGGTCACCATCTTTGGTCGCTCGACGCCGGTGGAATTGAGCTTTCTGGATGTAGAAAAAGTAACGTTTACGGAAGAAGAGTAGAGACATTGCCAATTGCCAAATGCCGATTTGCGATTGGTCCGTAACTCGAATTGAGTTCTTAAATTGGCAATTGGAAATCGGCAATCGGAATTGAACTATGGCTAAGAAAATTACTGGATACATCAAGCTTCAGGTTCCGGCGGGGAAGGCCAATCCGGCGCCTCCGATTGGTCCGGCGCTGGGTCAGCACGGCGTTAATATTATGGAGTTCTGCAAGGCTTTTAACGCCAAGACCGCCCAGGCGGATCCCGACATGAAAATTCCGGTCGTGATCACAGTCTACGCGGATCGCTCCTTTACTTTTGAAACCAAGACGCCGCCGGCCGCTGATTTGTTGAAGAAAGCCGCCGGGATCGAAAAAGGCTCGGGCAATCCCAAGAAAGAGAAGATTGGAAAGATTACTCGCGCCAAGCTGGAAGAGGTCGCAAAGACCAAGATGCCTGATCTGAATACGACCAATTTGCAGAGTGCTATTCGCACAATCGAAGGCACTGCCCGGCAGATGGGTCTCACGGTAGAAGGCTAGTCGACACCGCGCCGCACATTGGCGTTCGGTGATCAAAGAATCAAAGAGGGAGAGCTAATCACTCGCTGGAACCTCGGAGTTTTGAGATGAAAAAGCACGGAAAGAAATATCGCGCCGCGTTGGAGAAGATGGAGCCCGGGCGCAAGTACAGTCTGGACGACGCAGTCAAAAAGCTAAAAGAAATCGCTTTCGCAAAGTTTGACGAGACCGTCGAACTGACGGTCTGGCTGGGCGTGGATCCGCGCAAAGCGGATCAACTGGTACGAGGCACGCTGGTTTTACCACACGGCCTGGGAAGATCAAAATCAGTCCTGGTGATCGCGCAGGGCGACAAGATCAAAGAGGCAGAAGAGGCCGGCGCTGATTTTGTCGGCGGCGAAGACATGGTCACCAAAATCAAAGGTGGCTGGTTGGAGTTTGACGCCGTGATCGCGACTCCCGATATGATGCGCCTGGTCGGCGGACTTGGTAAGGTGCTGGGACCTCGCGGATTGATGCCCAACCCAAAAACCGGCACGGTGACCTTTGACGTCAAGACCGCGGTGCGGGAAACCAAGGCCGGCAAGGTCGAATACCGCGTTGACAAAACCGGCGTCATCCACACCGCGGTGGGCAAGGTTTCGTTCGAAGAAAACAAAATTGTTGAGAACACCCGCGCCCTGATCGACGCGGTGGCGAAGGCGAAGCCATCAACCGCCAAGGGCAAATATATGAAGAAAGTAAATATCGCATCGACGATGAGTCCGGGACTGCTGCTGGACGAAACGGCATTTGCTAAATAAGTGAGGAGCTAAGCATGAAGAACAAAGCACAGAAACAGAAAGACCTCGACGCCCTCGCTGAGCAGTTTAAGAATGCCAATGCGGCGATGCTGGTTAGTTTCAAGAATATGACCGTCGCCAAGGATCAGGAACTGCGCCGGCAGTTACGCGAAGCCGGTGTCAGCTATTCAGTGGTAAAGAACACGCTGGCGCGCAAGGCTTCGGCCGGCACTCCGCTCGAGCCGATGGCCGATCAGTTCAAAGGCGTAACCGCGGTCGCGTTGAGTACTGACGATCCGGTGGGGCTGTCAAAAGCGATTTCAAAATTCAGCAAAGCCAATCCGGACATTTTCAGTTTCAAAGTGGGACTGGTTGAAGGCAAGGTGGTGGCACTCAAGGAAGTTGAATCGATTGCCAGCCTGCCGTCGCGTGACGACTTGCTCTCGAAAGTCCTGTTCCTGATAAACGCACAAGCGCAGCGTTTAGTCACGGTGCTCCAGGCCGTCCCACGCAATCTGGCGATCGTAACCGAACAAGTTCGCGCTCAAAAAGAAGCGCAGGGCGCATAACAAAATTCGAATTTCGAACTTCGAAATTCAGAGGCGGCCGTCGTGCTCCTGTCAGTGGGGCGGCTATGGAAAAGGGCAGGCGCGAAACGGCGATGCAGCCATCAGCGCAGCCAAATCAAAAAGCAAATAAGGATTTGCGAGAACGAATGCAGGAGAACGTGATTCATCATGTCGGATAAATTACAAGGAATCGTCGATCAGATAAAAGAGCTCACACTGCTTGAGGCGTCGGAGCTGGTGAAGCTAATGGAAGAGACCTTCGGCGTCTCTGCAGCTGCAGCTGCGATGGCCGCGCCGGCTGCCGCCGGTGGGGGCGGAGAAGCGGCCGCGCCGGCCGAAGAGAAGACCGAATTTGATGTCATCCTTCAGGCCGCAGGGGGTCAAAAGATCAATGTCATCAAGGTCGTCCGTGAGGTCACTGCGCTGGGTCTGAAAGAAGCGAAAGACCTGGTTGAGGCTGCTCCAAAAGCGGTCAAAGAAGGCGTTTCCAAAGAAGAAGCAGAAACGGTCAGGCAGAAACTGGCCGACGCTGGTGCGACCGTCGAAGTTAAATAAGGTGTCAGGCGCCGGCGAATCGTGGCGGCGCCTGAACCTGATATATCCTGGGCGTCGTTTTATGTTTACTTGACCTTTAGTTCCTGAGTGGGTAACTTAGGGGAGTATTGAAGCGCTGGCGTTACTCCCGGAAAAATCCGAGAAGCGAATGCAATCGCTCGTCTGAAGCGGTCGGGGCAAGGTGCGCTCTGGCCGCGTATCCGTCTGTTTCGACCCCTTTAGAGCCGGATGCTGATCTCGCCAGCGAGTGTAACTTGAAAGAATAGGAAACATTCATGTCTGCAAATCTACTTGACACTATTAATACGGGCTTAGGGCGACGCACAAGTCAGGCGCCGCAGCGACACGACTTTTCAAAGATCAAAACCGCTGTGCCGATCCCGAATTTGATCGAGATTCAACGCGAGTCCTATAACCGTTTTCTGCAAATGGACATGCTGCCCGAAGAACGGCAAAACACCGGACTCCAGGCAGTGTTCAAGTCTGTGTTTCCGATCTCGGATTTTCGCGAGACGGCCACGCTCGACTTTGTCGAATATCAGATCGGTAACTGGCAATGTAAGTGCGGCAACCTCGAGGGACTGAAATACCTCCGCTCCGCTTGTAAGAATTGCAAGGCGAGCATCAAGGTCGATCCACTGCGACCAGGACAAACACTGTGTCACGTGTGCGGTACTTTTAATGCCGTGCGCCCGGAACTTTGCCCGAACTGCGGCGAGCCTGTGGGCCTCAAGCACAAGCATGATCAGCAGGAATGTCAGGAGCGCGGGATGAGTTACAGCGTGCCCCTCAAGGTGAAGATCCGGCTGACGGTTTACGACAAGGATCCGGACACGAACGTAAAGTCCATTCGCGACATCAAGGAAGAAGAAGTCTTCTTTGGCGAGATTCCCTTGATGACTGACAACGGCACTTTCATCATTAACGGAACTGAGCGGGTCATCGTTTCCCAGCTGCACCGCTCGCCAGGAGTCTTCTTCAAACGTGGTGCGGTCTACATCGCCAAGATTATTCCCTACCGCGGGTCCTGGGTCGAGTTTGAATACGACCAGAAGAACTTGCTGTATGTGCGCGTCGGCAAACGAAAATTTCTGGCGTCGATCTTTTTGCGCGCACTGGGCGTATGGCTGAATTCAAATTTCCACAGCAAGTCCTTTGGGAGTGATGGTCAGTTGGAAGAGGCGGTAAAGGGCGCTTCGTTTAGAGATGAAGATCTGCTGCGGGCGTTCTACACCGTCGACGAAGTCCGTATTGAAGACGGTCGCTTGATGATTCAGATTCCCGAGTCAGGGCCCACGCACCTGATTGGAATGAAGGTCGACTTTGAGATCAAAGGCCGCGGCCCCGATCCGATTGTACGCAAAGGCAAGGAGATCACCAGGACATCGCTAGAGGGTTTGCGCAAAGCGAATATCGGCGAAGTAGAAATCGACCTCGCACAATTCGAAGGAGCCTGCGCCGTTGCCGATATCGTCAATACCGAGACCGGTGAAGTAATTCTGGAAGCCAACAACGAGATTACCGCCGCGAAGCTTCAGGAAATTGCGGAAAGCGGCGTAAAGAATTTCGCGGTCTTCTTCCCAGAGCGCGACGACGTGGGCGTGGTCGTCTCACAGACTTTGAAGAAGGACACGATTAGCAAACCGGTTGATGCTCTGCTCGAGATTTACCGCAAGATGCGTCCTGGCGATCCGCCGACGGTGCAGACCGCTTATCGCCTGCTGGAAGGCATGTTCTTTGACCCGCGTAAGTTTGATTTCTCGCGCGTCGGACGCTTGAAATTCAATATCAAGATGGGCAAGCCCGAAATGCAGCGGATCGAAGACCCGCTGCTGGCGGCGAGCGACTTTTTCGAAGTCGTCTCCTATGTCCTGAAGATGCGCCGCAATCCTGTCGACGATCAGAAGAAGCCGATCTATCAGGCTGACGATATTGACCATCTCGGGAATCGTCGCGTCCGGGCCGTGGGTGAGCTACTGGAAAACCAGTTCCGCATCGGGCTCGAGCGAATGGAACGGGCCATCAAAGAGAAGATGTCGATCCATCAGGAGATG
Organism: Blastocatellia bacterium; assembly: GCA_033850605.1. Taxonomy (GTDB): domain Bacteria; phylum Acidobacteriota; class Blastocatellia; order Pyrinomonadales; family Pyrinomonadaceae; genus UBA11740. The sequence goes on from JAWWPL010000100.1 coordinate 5,916, forward strand.
CAGACGACAATGCCGCGCGATCTCATCAACGCCAAACCGGTGACGGCGGCGGTGCGTGAGTTCTTTGGCTCGTCGCAGTTGTCACAGTTCATGGATCAGACCAACCCACTCTCAGAGATCACACACAAGCGCCGCTTGTCAGCGCTGGGACCAGGTGGTTTGAGCCGCGAGCGCGCCGGATTCGAAGTCCGCGACGTGCACCCGACTCACTATGGACGCATTTGTCCGATTGAGACGCCTGAGGGTCCGAACATTGGTCTGATTTCGTCACTCTCGTGCTATGCGCGGATCAATGAATTCGGTTTCATTGAGTCGCCCTATCGCAAGGTTGTTAACGGCATCGTGACGGAGTTTGTCCGAGTTATTAACGGCGGCGACACCAAGTTCAAGCCCAACGATCACGTGCCGCAGGACGACGTCGACAAAGCCAACAAGCGGGTTGGCTCTGGCGAAAAGGCGATCTTTGAACCATTTCCGTTTTACCTGACCGCGTGGGAAGAGGACAAGCACGTCGTCGGTCAGGCCAATATTCAACTCGACGAAAACGAATATATCGTCAACGACCGTAACGCCGCTCGCAAAGCCGGCGAATTCATTCTGGCTCAGCGCGATGAAATTGAATTTGTCGACGTCTCGCCAAAACAACTGGTGTCAGTAGCGGCATCGCTGATTCCGTTCCTCGAGAACGATGACGCGAACCGCGCGCTGATGGGCTCGAACATGCAACGACAGTCGGTGCCGTTGCTGCGGGCTGAAGCTCCCTATATCGGCACGGGCATGGAGGACGTGACGGCGCGCGACTCCGGCGCAGTAGTGATCGCCAAGCGCGACGGCGTTGTTGATTACACCGATTCCGAACGCATCATTGTCAAAGCTGATCACAACGTGGACGGAACAATTTCGCGCGAGGTGACTGCTGACATCTACACACTGATTAAGTTCAAGCGTTCGAACCAGAACACTTGTATTAATCAGCGCCCCATCGTGCACGTGAGCGAACGGGTATCGAAGGGGCAGGTGATCGCCGACGGGCCATGTACCGACAGGGGCGAGTTGGCGCTCGGACGCAACGTCCTGGTCGCCTTCATGCCATGGCGTGGTTACAACTTTGAAGACGCAATTCTGGTTTCCGAGCGACTGGTGAAAGAGGATTACTACACCTCGATTCACATCGAGGAACTCGAGATCGAGGCGCGTGATACAAAGCTTGGTCCGGAAGAGATTACCCGGGACATCCCGAACGTCGGCGAAAACATGCTGCGCGACTTGGATGAGAGCGGCATCATTCGGATCGGAGCTCAGGTCAAGCCCGGATCGATTCTGGTCGGTAAAGTCACGCCGAAGGGCGAGACCCAGTTGACCGCTGAAGAGAAGTTGCTGCGGGCCATCTTTGGCGAAAAGGCTGCCGACGTGAAAGACGCTTCGCT
>JAWWPL010000041.1:0-5703 GCA_033850605.1 Blastocatellia bacterium
AAATCCAGCGTCATTGAATTAAGGCGCGCGATGTAAGCGAGCATAGCCTCGTCGCCAGCAGCCCGATTCTTAGCTGCCAACTGATTGATCTGACTCGGGCCATTAATCTGAGTAGGGTCCGAATCTATCGACTTAGTGATGTACGCTTTAGCATCTTCATAGTCGCCGTCCTGAATCGCATTGTAAGCGAGAGACGCATAACTCATGTGGGCCTCATAGGGACCGAGCTTCTCGGCAACAGAGCGCGCCAGTTCATCGGCGAAAGCTTTATCTCGTGCGGCAACTTTCATCACGCGGCCCCGGACGGCGGAGCGGGCATTCTCTGCAGGCGTGGGCATTTGCGGTTGAGCGCCAACAGGACGTTTCCGCAACTTTGCCTGCTCTCCCTCTTCGGGAAGCGCTAAGCTGTATGCATCGCGCAGGAGTTCTTTCGCCAGGTTCCTATCGAGCGACCACGCTGCGTCCGCGATTTCCGCTTCTGCAATGCCGCGAGCCAGTGGTTTCTCGAGCTGTCTTGCTCTCGCCGCAAGACCCTGAAGCTCGGAAAGCAATCTCAGTTTTTCCTGTACCAAGTCGTCGAGTTTCGTGGGAGCCTGTATTGATTGACCGTTGACCGGAAAAAAACCGAGGCACGTCGCGAGTGTCATCAAGGTGGCCAGGGAGATAACTCTTGTTTTAGCTCTAATCACGGTAATGGTCCCGTCTGAAGGAGAGTGGAGGTGGAAGCCTTGCTTCTACTTCCGGGAAAATGAGAGCAGCCGGAATTCTATTGCCAAACCCGCTCTGAAACAAGAAGTTTTCCACGTTTCGCCCGTGGATCCGTGGTCACGAACTTTGCGGAACGCCAGAAACACAATTCGCTGGTTAAGGTGTTTGCTGTAGCGTGCGGGTGAAAGATAGTTTACAATCAGCGCAGTTGCAGACGAGGGCGAGACGACAAGACGGCTCGCCCTTATTCGCAGCCAGTGGCGACGAGCTGAGCTAAATCTTCGAGACCAGCCCTATTCGTCGTTTTATTCAGCGTCCCGACGTATTTTCAGGAGCTTCATTCTCAGCATTTCACGCCCGCATTAAAGAAAATCATGGAAGAATATTCAGACCGTAGCCCTGCTGACATCGCCCGTTATCCGATGGTGCCGATTCGCGATGTTGTGATCTTTCCGTTCACGAAGGTCGCTTTCAAGATCGGCCGTCCCGGCTCAGTGCGGGCGCTGGAAATGGCGCTGGCCTCTGATCGAACCATTTTTCTGTCAACCCAACACGACGCCACGGTAGACGAACCCGCCCCCGAACAGATTTACAGCGTCGGCACGATCGCTCGCATTCTGCAATCTCAAAGACAGGAGAACGGCCAAATCAAGGTTGTGGTCGAAGGCCGCGAACGCGCGACGACTGTGCGAGTAGAAAATAATAACGGCGCCTTTACTGCGCTGGTCCGCCGCGCACCGGCAGTGAATGAAGAAGGTGTTCGCACCGATGCCCTGGTGCAAAAGATCGCTCAACTGGTCGAACAGCATTTACGCCTGGCGCCGGATGTGCAGCCGGATGCTTTGCAGACCGCAATGCGCAATGCCGATCCTTCACACATGGCCGATGCGCTCGCCTCGCAACTGCGCATTTCCGTCGAAGACAAACAGGGCCTGCTCGAACTCTTCTCGGCCCAGGCCCGCCTGGCCCGGTTGGTCGAGATTCTGGAAATCGAACTGGAAAAACGGCAGCTTGATCGAACCATCCAGACGCGGGTAAAGCGGCAGATGGAGAAAGCCCAAAAGGAGTATTACCTCAACGAGCAAATCAAAGCGATCCATAAGGAACTGGGCCGCAAAGATGAGCGCGCCGAGATGGACGAGCTCAAAAAGAAGATCGAAGAAGCCGGTATGACCGAAGAGGCCAAGGAAAAGGCCCTGCAGGAATTGCACCGGCTCGAAGCCATGCCACCGATGTCGGCCGAGGGAACCGTCTCGCGCACGTACATTGACTGGTTGGTGAGCGTGCCCTGGAAGCAAAAATCGAAAGAGATCCGGGACCTGGCGAAAGCTGAAGAAGTCCTGAATGAAGATCACTTTGGTTTGGAAAAGATTAAGGATCGCATTCTTGAATATCTTGCCGTGCGACAACTGGTAAAGAATCCGAAAGGATCGATTCTCTGCTTTGTTGGCCCTCCGGGAGTTGGAAAAACCAGCCTCGGGAAGTCAATTGCCCGCGCGACGGGGCGCAAATTTGTGCGGCTCAGTCTCGGCGGTGTGCGCGATGAAGCCGAGATTCGTGGTCACCGGCGCACCTACATTGGCGCCTTGCCCGGCCAGATTATTCAGATGATGAAGAAGGCCGGCACGGTAAATCCGGTCCTGCTGCTCGACGAAGTGGACAAGCTGGGGACGGATTTTCGTGGCGACCCGAGCGCGGCTCTTTTGGAAGTGCTCGACCCGGAACAGAACCACATGTTTCAGGATCACTACCTGGACGTCGAATATGATTTGACCAAGGTCTTCTTTATCGCGACGGCAAACGTGTTGCACACGATCCCGCCGGCACTTCAGGATCGTTTGGAAGTCCTGCGCCTTTCAGGTTATACGGAACGCGAGAAACTGGAGATCGCCAAGCGCCATCTGGTGCCCAAACAAGCTGAAGCCAACGGGCTGAAGGCAGAGCAGTTTGCATTTAGCGATGAAGGAATCGTGGAAATCATCCGGCACTACACCCGCGAAGCCGGTGTGCGCAATCTCGAGCGGGAAATCGGCTCCTGCTGTCGCAAGGTGGCCCGGAAATTCGTGGGCGAGAGCGTCGCCGCTGATTTCAAAGATGAGATTGGCCCCGAGCGCGTGCGAGAGATGCTTGGTCCGATCAAATTCCGACAACAGGTGGTCGCGGCTGAGAGCGAAATCGGCCTGGCTACTGGTCTGGCGTGGACCGAGGTAGGCGGCGAAGTGCTTCAAATCGAAGCCACGCTGACTAAGGGTCGCGGCACGGTTACCTTGACCGGAAAACTTGGCGACGTGATGCAGGAATCGGCCCAAGCGGCCTTGACCTGCATTAAATCCCGCGCCGAACGGCTGGGCATTAATCTGGATTTTATTCGCAAACGAGATCTGCACATTCACGTCCCCGAGGGCGCGATTCCCAAAGATGGACCTTCGGCCGGTATCACGATGGCGGCCGCAATGGCCTCGGCCCTAATGCGCGTGCCCGTGCGCAAGAACGTAGCGATGACCGGAGAGATCACTCTGCGCGGCAAGGTTCTGCCCATTGGCGGAGTGAAGGACAAACTTCTGGCGGCGCACCGGTTCGGAATCGACACTATTATTCTGCCGAAAGACAACGAAAAGGATTTGCCTGAGGTGCCTGAAGAAGTGCGCAACTTAATGACGATCAATCTCGTCGAAACAATTGATGAGGTGATTGCGCTGGCACTCGAAGAGGCGCCCGTAACCCCGGTCGGCGTCGAAGCATCTGCGCCTTTGTGGACGACTGAGCCACCACCACAAGGTTTGCAGACGCCCGCTGAACAGTAATTTCGTAAAACCAGATAAGGTCCAATCGGTCGAATAGTCTATTCGACTTCCGGAGAACTATCTTTCAAATTTAAGGAGAACAAAAATGAGCAAGCAAGAAGATGCAAATCTGATCCTGAAATTGTACGACCTCCGCCGTGAACCGGTGATGCGCGAAGCGCGAAACTGGTTCTTCAGCTTCAATCCGACCACCGCGGCCGAGTACCTGGAAGCCATGTTCGGCGAACACAGTGGCCACATTCGCATGGTCATTTCTTATTGGGACATGGCCGCCTCGCTGGTGAATAATGGCGCCATCGACGAGACGCTGTTCAACGATGCCAACGGCGAACACTTTTTCGTCTTCGCCAAAATCGAGCCGATCCTCGAGGAAATTCGCACCACGTCGAATATGCCCGAGTTTCTAAAACATTTTGAGACGCTGGTTCGCCGAGCGCCGAACAGTGCGGAACGCCTGGCCGGCATCCGCGAGCGGATCAAGATGATCCAGACGACGATGGCGGAGCGGGCAAAAGCCCAGGCCGCGGCTGCCTAATCTTGACTGAGGTTTCACCGCTGTACGCTATCGGGGCTGGCGAAGTTTGCCGGCCCCGGCTTGTCTCTTACCTTTTCCGAAATGAAAGTTACCAGCGCCGTATTCCTGAAGAGCGCCTTTCAGGAAACTGATTGGCCGCAGGATACCAAGCCCGAGATCGCCTTTCTGGGTCGCTCAAACGTAGGCAAATCAAGCCTGATTAATTCGTTGCTCGGCGTTCGCGGGTTGGCGCGCACCTCAAACACGCCGGGCCGAACGCAGTCGCTTAACTTCTATTTGATTAATGATCGGTTCCGTCTGGTTGATTTACCGGGCTATGGGTATGCAAAAGCGCCGAAAGCAGTGAAAGCGGAATGGGGCCTGTCGGCCGAGAACTACCTTGCCAAACGCGAGCAGCTTGTGCTATCAATTCACCTCGTCGATTCGCGTCACGCACCCTCGAATCAGGACTTGCAACTTCACGAGTGGCTCAAGCACAATCGTAAGCCACACTTGATCGTCGCTACGAAATCCGACAAGCTTTCGAACAATGAATTGCGCAAGAACATCGTTCGCGCTGAGGGCGCGTTTAACTCCGCGCCGATATTGATTTACTCGTCGCCGAAAAAGCACGGCCGAGAAAATGTTTGGAAAGCAATTGAAAAGTCACTAAAAAGCTAGCGAGGCCACGGGCTTCAACCCAAGTTCACGCTTGCGATTTTCCAGCTTTCGTTTAGAATTGGAAGCACAAAAACGAAAAGCAGAAACGAAAGAGAAAATCCAAGCGCACAGTCCAGCCCTTGCTGAACCTGAAATCTGACCTGAGACCACGCAATCCCCGTCAACCGGCATCCAATCGAGCGACCTCGTCATCTTGTGGATTCCGACCTCTGGCGGTAAGGTTGGTAAGAACTCAGTTATCGCGGCGGGAAGCCCCCACACGAGCTGCCTGATGAGACCCGCGAGGAACTTTCCTTTTAACCGGCATAGTTGAAATCAATTGACAGAATGGTAAAACCAGGAACAAAGGCTCGGCGAAATATTGCCGTGCACGAAAGAGCTAATATGGCAAACAAGAGACGTACGAACAACGACGGCGGTAGCGACAGTGGCGGCGGTGTCGCCACGGTTGAAGCACCTGAGGAAATCGCCATGAACCACGACGGCAGTCAAGCGGTGTTCAACCTGTCTGACCTGAAGGAGATGTCAATCTCAGCGCTCACTCAGGTGGCGAAAGGCATGGATGTCCCGGGCGCTACCGGAATGCGCAAGCAGGAGCTGATCTTCAAGGTGCTCGCGGCGCAGACGGAAAAGAGCGGGCTAATCTTTTCCGAGGGTGTCCTGGAAACCTTGCCGGACGGCTTTGGATTTTTGCGCGCTCCCGAATACAACTACCTGCCCGGCCCCGATGATATCTACGTCTCGCCATCGCAGATTCGTAAGTTTGACTTGCGCACCGGCGACACCATCAGCGGTCAGATTCGTCCACCGAAAGAGGGCGAGCGCTACTTCGCGCTCATCAAGGTGGAAGCGATTAACTTTGAGTCGCCGGACCAGGCGCGCGAAAAGGTTTTCTTTGACAACCTAACGCCGCTCTACCCTGACGAGATGTTGAAGATGGAGGTCGGGCCTGAAAATCTCTCGGCGCGGGTCATCGATCTGGTCACGCCGCTGGGC
>JAWWPL010000052.1:0-7660 GCA_033850605.1 Blastocatellia bacterium
GTTCTGAGCCTGGCCAGCGCCACCTTGAGCGATCATTGTCGCGCTTGACGAGTTGGAAGTATCGTACACCGCCCACGTGTTCGCCAACGGCTGGTATAACGTCGCGAAGTTTCTCAGCCCGGCAGCATGTCTTCTCCGAATGATCTGTTCGGGTACCTCATGCCTGCCGGTATTAACGCGTTCCCGAACTCGCTGCACCGCAAGCTCCGGACTTTGCAACCAGAGAAACATTAGTTGAAAGGCATAACCGTCGCTGCGCAGCTTCTTAATCCATCCGGCGTAGTGGTTCGCTGCGAGCGTAGTCTCTAAAGCGAAGGTCTTTCGTTGGGCCGCGAGTTCATGCAATCGATTCAACATTACCCGTCCTGCTTGCAATGCCACGCTGCCCGGATCGAAACCCGAGAGTCCGTGGGCAATTGGATCAGCATTTACGTATTCGAGCACGCCCAACTTATCGCGCAAAAGAAAGGGCGCCAGCGTGGTTTTGCCTGCTCCGTTCGGTCCGGCAATCACTATGACCTGTGGCGCTATTTCATTCATTCCGTTTCAATATCACGGTCAACGATCTGCTGGGAGCGCGAACGTCTCGTCCGCATTACACCCAGCCAGAGTCTTTTGGGTTACAACGCAAGTTTATTCGTCGGGTTTTCGCGCTGCGCGCTCAGTGCGGACGAGGACGTCCGCGCTCCCAGCAAAAAGTCGCCTACAGTCACGATAGGCCTCTCAACGGCTGGCCGAAAGTAAACTCCACGATATGTCCGTCGGGATCGCGTACCATAGCGAAGTAACCGACAACGCCACCGATATCTACCGGTGCCTCGACCAAAATATTCCGTTGTCGAGCGAGTTCGGCAATTCGATCCACTTCTTCGCGACTGTCGCATTGAAACCCGAAGTGATCCAGGCGGGCTTTTACTTCATCCTGCACGATGACCAGAACGAAGACTGGATCTTCTCCCGCAGGCCTTGCCGGACCGAGCCAGACATTGTGCCGACCCTCAACCCTTCGATCACGAACAATTGAAAGACCACAAAAGGACGTATAGAAATCGGCCGATGCGTCGAGATCGCTGGCGTTGATCGTGATATGTGTCCAGCGAGTGGCCATATGATTCTTTCGCTTCCAAAACAAGTTGCGCCGCCAATCCACGGCAGCGCTCCTCTTTTTCGATCCTCCGCTTACTGAATTCTGCTATCAGACTGAGGTCTATCTGTCAGTCAGCCGCGCGCTCGTAATATTGTCATAGAGTTTCTTCGCAAGCTCAGCGTCGAGAGTGGTTAAGATTCGATGTTGTTCCAATGCCGAAGCTTTGTCACCAACACGGTGGTAAGCGAGCCCTAGACGAAAATGCGCCAGAGCGTAAGACGGCTTCAACTCGATCGCTCGCTGAAGCGGCTCGATGGCTTCTTTGTGATGTCCAGCCTTGGAGTAGGCCCACCCGAGAAGATATTGATACTCGGGATTAACTGGATTCAGTAGCGTGGCGCGTTTGACAGCGTCCAGCGACTCTTCCTGGTCGCCCGTTCGGTCATAAGCAAGGCTCAATTTAATGTAGGCTTCAGCCCAGTCTGATCTCAGTTCAGTGACGCGCTTCAGTGCTTCAATCGCCTTCTTATTCTCGCCCGCCAAGATGTAATTACATCCGAGCAGGTAGTGAGCTTCAGCCCACTCGGGCTTAATTAGCGTGACCTGTATGAAGTCAGCGATAGCCTCCTTATATCGTCCGGAACTGGCATAGGCATTACCCAGGAACCAGTGAGGGAACTCTGATTCAGGCCGTATCTTTGCCGCCGCTTTGTATGAATCAATGGCGTCGTCAATATGACCCGAATGCTGGTACGCCGCACCCAGATTCATCTGCGCATCGAAATACTCAGGCCGGATCTTCAGGGCTTGTTTGAAGGCGGCAATCGCTTCGTCATACTTTCCTGACTTACTGGACTCCTCGCCCTTCCGGTTCCATGCGCCGGCGTCGTTCTCGTCCTGACAGGCCAGCGGGGCAGCGAGAGGACAAATGGCAGCACATGTAAGCACTACCAAAAAAACTAGAAAAAACCTTCTCATTTTTTAATCACACTACTTCGACGCCAACTCGCCGTTCAGCTTCATGATCTCCAAAGTCATGTCGGCGGCGGCGTACATATCCTTCACGTCGAGCCATTCCTTGACGGTATGAATCGCGCGCATGCCGGTGCCGAGGTTGGCGCACTCGATGCCTCTGCGATTGAAAACGTTTGCATCACAGCCACCGCCCGAGGCCATCGTCTTGACGTCCAGGCCCATGCGCGCCGCCGCCTTAATAACCAGTTGCACCACGTGCGAACTGTCAGGCACGTCCATCGATGAATAGTCGCGTTCGATGTGCGCTTCGACCGACGCCTTCGTGGTCTTGCCTGCGACGGTGACTTCATATTTGGCCGCGGCGTCTTCCAGGCATTTAGTCATGTGTTGTGTCTGGGCTTCCAGTTTCGCTTCGCTGTGCGATCGAGCTTCACCCTTCAGCACGACCAGATTCGGAATTATGTTGGTGGCCATGCCGCCCTGGATCTCGCCAATGTTTGCCGTCGTTTCAGAATCGATGCGGCCGAGTTTCATCGCCGCGATTCCTTCGGCGGCAATCTTGATGGCGGAAATTCCTTCTTCGGGAGCGACGCCGGCGTGCGACTCGAGTCCGTGAATCCGGTATTCCATGTGGTTCGATGAGGGACCCTTGGTAAAGAGGAAACCCGGGTCGTCGGAGTCGAAGACGATGCCGTATTTAGCTTTGATCTTTGAGACATCGACGTTCTTCGCGCCCAGCAGGCCCACCTCTTCGCAAATGGAAAAAATTGCTTCAATGGGCGTGTGGGGAATGTTCTCTTCGTGCAGGCAGCGAATCACTTCGATGATCACGGCACAGCCGGATTTATCGTCGCCGCCGAGAACGGTCGTGCCGTCCGTGCGAATGATGTCGCCTTCGACAACTGGCTTGACGCCTTCACCGGGGACGACTGTGTCCATGTGCGCACTCATCATGATCGATTCGGCGCCGGAAATCGTCCCGGGAAAACGCGCGATCACGTTGCCGCTGTTGCCGCCAACTTTCTCGCCGGCATCGTCAATCTCGACTTGTGCGCCCATATCTTCGCAGTGCTTCTTAATGCGCTCTGCGACGTCCCGTTCCTTGCGAGAATGGCTGTCGATCTGGACCAATTCGAGCAGCAGATTTTTGATACGTTCCTGGTTAATCATTCGGCCTCCGTCCGGGCTTTGAGTTTGGGCCATCCTACTACAAGAGGGGTGGGGCTATGAAATAGCGGGCAAAGCTTGGAGTGATGAGGTCAGTACCGGGAGCGGTAGCGACCGGGTTCTGGAAGGGCGAACTCGACCGTGACGTGAATTGAGACCCGGTCGCTACCGCTCCCGGTACTGACTGCCTCGTCGTTATGGTTTCAACTTTCGCCACTCTTCGCCGCGATGATTGAGTTCTTCGAGCGCGCGCTGAAGTTCGTCGCGTTTGGACCTCAGCTCTGTGTCATCCGCATCGGGCCGCACGAAGATGGGCGCTGCGATATGCACGCGCGCGCGTGCGAACGGCCCGGGCACCTGAAAGCCGTCCCAACTTTTCTTTGCTTCCCAAAATTTGTCGGCCGTGATCGTAAAGGGCAAGATTGGATTACCAGTTTTCTTGGCCAGCAACACGGCGCCCATTTTGGCGACATACTTTGGCCCTTTCGGACCATCGATGGTGAAGGCCGTCGGACAGCCGGCGCGCATCAGCCGCACCATCTCGATGACCGCTCCGGTAGCACCGCGCGTGGAAGAGCCGCGCGACGCTCCATAGCCGAACCTTTGAATAAAGCGAGCGATGTACTCACCATCGAAACTCTTCGAAGTCATCACTACAATGCGGCGCCGGCGCCAAAAATAGGTCGCGAGAAAAACACGATTATGCCAGAACGTATAAATGGGCTGCTGGCGGTCGTTCGATGCCGCTTCCCAGTGCTCCCAACCGTCCACTGTGAATTTGATCGTGCGACCAATGGTCGTAATCAGCAGGAAGAATACGAGATCGGCAGCGCGAATCAGCAGGCGATCGGTAAATGAATAAGCGGCCAGGTCAGCAAACGAATAGGCACGATCGATGTTGGACGGTGGTTTCATTCCGGTCGTCATCGTCGGCTCTTTGGAAGAAGTAACCATTGATATGCTGGTTGCGACCTTAGGTCCACTAACTCATAACGCAAAGCGCGCCAGGGAATCCGCAAAGGAACGCAAACGAATTCTCTTAGCGTCCCTTTGCGAAATACTCTGCGTCCTTTGCGTTTCATCGTTCGCTCGGCAAACAACTATTCATAGATTCCCGGCTCGCCCGGTGGCCTGGTCTTCCAACGGCGATGAATCCAAAGCCACTGGTCGGGATAGCGTCGCACATATTGTTCGACCACGCCGGTGAACAGTTGAGTCAGGCGCCGCACATCATCTTCATCATTGCCCGATCGTTCCACCGAAAGAGGTTCGCCTATCTTTAACCGAAAGCGCCGGCTCTGCGGATCCCAGGGGGCAAACACGGGCAAGACCGCGGCATCGGTACGTAAGGCAAGTTTAGCCAGCATGAAAGTGGTCGACGCCGGGACGCCAAAAAAGTCGACGAAAATTGCCTCCCGATCCAGAGTGTTCAGGTCGACCAGAATCCCCAGAGTTCCGCCGCTCTGCATAATCTGGAGCATCTCGCGCGCGGCCGAACGCTTATCGATGGTGCGATTGCCGAGCCGCTCACGCCTCGTATCAACCAATCTTTCAATCTTCGGATTATCAATCCGCCGCACCAGAAAGCTCAAAGGATAACCATACAGAGACAGCCCAAAACTGGAGAGCTCCCAGGCCCCGATATGGCCGGTGAAAAGAATGATCCCTCGCCCACTGGCGCGGGCCGCGTCGAGGTGCTCCAGTCCCTCGCACCGAATCATACTCTGCAGACGAGAGGGATCATTGGTCGCAAACTGGCTGAAGACGCCGAGTAGCCGGCCCAGATTCTCAAAACAGCCTCGCAACAAGCGCCCGCGCTCTTTCTGGTCCAATTCGGGAAACGCCAACTCCAGGTTGCGGAGACCGGTGCGCCGCAGGCGGCTGGAAAAATAGTAGGCGCAGCGGCCCAAACTGGATCCGGCGAAGAGAGCCGCCCGCAACGGCAACCAGCCGAATACGGTTAGGAGCGAACCGGCTATCAGATACTCAAGATTGATTTGCAGATTGGATTTGCTCATCGGCGGAAACGGCGAGTGGCACAGACTTCAGTCTGTGATGCGGGAGGGAAAATCACAGACTGAAGTCTGTGCCACTCTTAAATAGGTGAGTGTAGCTCAGGACCCGTGAAAATTTGGAATGCTTCGAGCCTGACGGCATTAATGTTTGGAGTTCCGCCTTCAGGCGGAATACCTCCATTGGACTGAAAATCTTCCGCTTGCAGCCGTAACTCCGAACTAGCTTTGCTCGTAACGCTTCCTTACCTCTGATATATTCTGCAACGCGATCGGCGAACCTTTCGTATTCCAGACTAAGGAAGGCCCTCGGCTAATCTCTCCGCTGCCGAAGTTTTTGACCAGATGATTCAGAACGGTCAGGCCAAGTGCCGGGTTCTTATTGTTGAGCACAACGAGGACATTCGTGCGGGTTTGGCTCGAGAGCTAAACCAACTCGGCCATGAAGTGACATTGGAAAGCGAGCGCGAGCAGGCCCTGGCTCGCCCCGACCTGGCCGAGTTCGACTTGCTGATCAGCGATCTCATCGATCACGATCCGGTAACTGAACCTGACAGCGTGCGTTCATTCAAGATGGGCGTAACCAGCCTGCACACGCGACGCACGATTGCCGAACTGCACGACATCATTGAGAAGACTCTCCTGTTCAAGCTGCAGCGCATTGACCCCGATCAGAAGGCGGTGCGGGAAAAGATCGATCTGGAACTGCCCAGCGATCTCACGCTGATGAATGCCGTGCTCGAGTACCTGCTGGATAGGGTTGCCAAATTGGGTTTAATCAAAGTCGAACAATCAAATCTTTTCGTCGCGTTGGACGAAGCCTTCGTGAATGCCGTGAAGCACGGTAATCGAAACGATCCGTCGAAGTTGTTGCGCGTCACTGCTGAGCTGTCCGCCCACGAAGCGATCTTTACCGTCGAAGACGAAGGCGAAGGTTTCGACGTGAATGCCATCCCGGATCCGCGCGACCCGGCCAATCTTTTCAAGTCCAACGGTCGCGGTGTGCTGCTGATTTACAACATCATGGATGAAGTCGAATACAGCGAACGCGGCACTCGCCTGAAAATGGTGAAACGTCCGGACGGGTTGCCGCAGACCGGGCCGGTCTGAACTGGACGGACACGCCGGCCTCTCGAAGGTTCATGCTCCAGCCCTCGACCAACCGATCAGCAATCCAGGTGGTACTCTCAATCAAGCTCAGCTACGCAAATCCGTTTTGATGAAAGAACAAAGAGTTTTCCGGAAGCGTTTGACCGGCAGTCTGGTCCTGGTTGCTGTGGCAGCCGGACTGCCGCGAATTATTGGCGCGCTCTTCCTGCACAAGGAACCTTTCGGCGACGCCTATTGCTATGTCGAACAAGTGTCCGGAATGAGATGGCATCTGGTTTCCGGCACCTTCTCAGTCCGCGATCTTTTCGGGTTTTGGCTTCCGCTCTATCAATTCTTTTGTTCTCTCATTTCGCTGGTGATTAACCAGCCCGTCTATATCAGTAAGATCGTCGCCGCGTTGGCTGGGACCGGGGTCTGCGTTTTCGTCTATTTGTGCACCAACATTCTGACTGCAAGCCAGAGACTGGCGCTCCTCGCAGCCCTGGCGATTGCTCTTAATCCTTTCCACATTGAGTATTCCGCGTCGGCGATGACGGACATGCCGCATGCGCTGCTGGTGCTCGCGTGTTTGTATTTCGTGCTCACCGAAAAATGGGTGCTGGCGGCCTGCGTGGGAGCGGCGGCCTGCCTGATTCGATTGGAAAGTTGGACGTTGATTGCTGTTTTCCCGACGATCTACTTTCTGCGGCGACGCAAAGTGCCGGTGTTGAGCATGTTGATTCTTGCGAGTGGCCCGGCGTTCTGGTTATTTATTTGTTGGCAAGCGAAGGGAACCCCCTTTGCATCTTTCCGGGCCCAACGTCAATACATGCTCGAGAGACTGGTAGCGCATCCCGAACTCGGCCACATAACTCTCGAACGCACTTTGATCGATGCAAATCGCCTGGTTTACGGGTTGAATGTCGCGGTGCTCGTGGGATGTCTGGCGGGTCTGTGGTTTCTTTATCGTGACTGGCGCAAAGGGCGCGAGTGGCTGAAGGCCACCGACCTGATGATCTGCCTGTCTTTCTTTTTTGCATACCTCGGCTTCATAGCGCTGGCCTATTTCACAAAAAACCAAACCGACATCTGGCCTCGCTACGGTTTGATCCTGTTTGCGCTTGGCTTGCCGGTACTGGCGTACTCGGCCCGGCAAATTCTCAGGCAGCGCGGGGTCTGGGTTCAAGTGGCTCTGGCGTTAACCCTGGTAGTGTTTGCGCTTCAATTCAAAACTCAGGCTGAACACCTGACGCGATTCATCACCCAGACTACCCGGCCAGAGACGATCGCGAATTACCTGAAAAACGAATATGCGTCCGATCCCTCGATC
>JAWWPL010000069.1:0-3436 GCA_033850605.1 Blastocatellia bacterium
TCGATTTGGGAAATGGTTAGCGGACGCAGATCGTAACGCGCATTGATGGGTGGGACCAACGCGATGCTGGTCTGAATCTCAGGCGATTGACGGGCGTTAAGCCACCACCGCGGACGAAATTTCTTGAGAACTGCCATAGTGCAATTACGATCGGCGTCGGGAACCGTAGAGCGTGGCGGAGATTATAGCCTGTTACCCACGCCCGTTTACAAGTGTGCGAGCTGCCTCGGGCCGTCCTTCACAGGATGAGCATACAGTCGCCATAGCTGTAAAAACGATAGCTTTCCCTGACGGCGTGGCGATACGCACCCAGGATCAACTCGCTACCCGCGAAAGCGCTTACCAGGATCAAAAGGGACGAGCGAGGCAGATGAAAATTGGTGAGCAGCGCATCCACGACGCCAAACTTGTAGCCGGGCACGATTGTTAGATCGGCAATTCCAGAATGCGATCTGATACGGCCGTCTGAGCCGGCCGCAGATTCAAGCGCCCGGGTAGTAGTCGTTCCAACAGCAATCACGCGCCCGCCTTCTTCGCGCGCTTGGTTGATGGCTGCCGCGGCTTCGCTCGTAACGGATGACCATTCCGGCGCAACACGATGAAGCTGTACCTCGTCCGTGCGCACGGGTTCAAAGGTGCCGTAACCTACATGCAAGGTAATTTCAGTAACCGAAACACCACGATCTCGAACCGCCTGGAGAACATTCGGTGTGAAATGAAGGCCGGCTGTCGGGGCGGCAATAGCTCCTCTCTGGCTAGCATAAACTGTCTGGTATCGGTTCTTGTCGTTCGGATCGTCAGATGCATCCCGCTTGATATAGGGTGGTAGCGGCGTCTCACCGAGTTCGTCGATGACGCTGTCTAACGCCTCAGCAGATTCAAACCTAACCACACGCAGTCCATTGTTCAGAGAGTCGACCACTTCAGCGTTGAGTCTGGATCCGCCAAACACGGCACGCGACCCTTTTCGCAACCTTCGCGCTGGGCGCGCCAGCGCCTCCCAAACATTTTTGTCGACTTCCCGGATCAGCAGCAGTTCTACGGCCCCGCCTGAAGGCGAACGCTCGCCTGTTAGTCTAGCCGGAAAAACTCGCGTGTTATTGAGGACGAGTGCGTCGTTCGCTTTTAAGTATTCGGGCAGCAGCTGAAACTGAGAATCGGACCATGTTTGGGTCGCCCGATCGACTACCAACATTCGCGAAGCGGCCCGCTCAGACAGCGGCTGCTGAGCAATCAGGGCCGGCGGAAGTTCGTAATCAAAATCCGAAATCTGCATGCCGTGGATATGACTGCGGAGAACGACCCTGTTCAGGAAAACGAGGCGGAAGGAAGGTTAATGCCGGGCGCCTCTATGGGCTGCTCCATGTGTTCGCGGTGAAAGACCCCGGTCAGTTGGGCCCCAAAGAGCAAGACCAGACTTGAAACATAACCCCAGGTCAGGACTGCCACTACCGCTCCGACCGATCCGTAAATCTGATCGTAATGAAAATAATTAAGACTCCAGGCAAAGATATACTTGGCAGCTTCCCACAAAAGACTACCAATCAGCGCTCCCGGGAGAGTGTCGCGCACAGTTACGTGAGCGTTCGGCATAAAGCGATAGACGACTGCGAAGAGAGTGAAGGTCACCAACAAACTGACCAACGCAAAGACAACTTGCCAGAACACACTGCCGACCGAAGCCAGCAGGCGATAGCTCTCCAGTTGTCTCGGTGATAGCCGCTCGGCGATTTCCTGCAAGGCGACCAGAATGGAAGTAACAAACACCGAGAGCGACAACAAAACTCCAACGCCTCCCACCATGGCCAACGTTAGGGCGCGACCATGAAGAAACGCCCGCGGGGTTGTTCCCCAAATGCGATTCAAAGCACGTTCGACTACGGCGAAGACCCACGATCCCGCCCACAGCACGACCAGGGCGCAGGTAATGATCATTCCCGGGCCAATATTGGACAGAGAGCGGATGGTTTCATGCAGAAATTTGCTGGAGCCAGGATAGACCTGCACGACGTGGATAAGCATTTCGTTCCCCGCGGCGATTTGATTGCTGAGGGCCAAAAGCAGTAACAGCGCCGGAAACAAGGTCAGCAATCCGAAGTAGCTCATCGCCGCGGCCGACGTAAACAGATCGTTCTCGTGAAATTGCTGAATCGCATGCGAAAGCATCCGCCCCCAGGGCGACCGATTTCGGACGCCAAACGAATGGCGGGAAATGCGCTTTATCATCTGGCGCAAATTGTTAGTTTGCGATTCTGTGTTTGGTTGCGTCACTTGTGCCGCATTCTATGAACGGGAAAGTCCCGCTCTAAACGAAAGTCAGACAGAATCAAACAGGCCCGGCCTCTTTTGTCCGGTCTTGATTCCGAAATGTTGATAAGCAAGTTGCGTAGCCATGCGGCCGCGCGGCGTGCGATTGAGGAAGCCTATCTGAATCAAGTAGGGCTCGATGATTTCTTCGATTGAATCTTTCTCTTCGTGAATCGCGGCCGACAAAGTTCCAACTCCCACCGGCCCACCTTCAAACTTTTCAATAATCGTTAATAAAAGCTTCCGATCCATCTCGTCCAGCCCGTAGGTGTCAACCTCCATGCGGTTGAGCGCATCGTTGGCCACGGCATGAGTAATGCGGCCGTCGTAATCAACTTCGGCATAGTCACGCACCCGGCGCAATAGACGATTCACAATTCTCGGTGTGCCGCGCGCGCGCCGGGCAATTTCCATCGCGCCGCCTTCGTCGATTTCAACTGCCAGAATGCCCGCCGAACGTTTGCAGATCGTTTCCAAGTCTTCGTGTGGATAAAAGTCCAAATGAAAGCCGATTCCAAACCTGCCGCGCAAAGGAGCCGTGATTAATCCGGCCCTGGTGGTCGCCCCTACCAGAGTGAACTTAGGCAGATCCAGCTTGATCGAACGCGCTCCCGGGCCCTGGCCGATGAGCAAGTCGAGACTAAAGTCTTCCATCGCCGGATAAAGCTTTTCCTCAAGTTGCGGCATCAGGCGATGGATTTCATCGATGAAGAGCACGTCGCCTTCCTGAAGGTTGGTTAGCAAAGCGGCGATGTCACCCGTCTTCTCGATCGCGGGACCGGAGGTGGAGCGTAATTGCGCGCCCATTTCGTTGGCTATGATGTGCGCCAGCGTGGTCTTACCCAAGCCCGGAGGGCCGGTCAGCAAAACATGATCGAGCGCCTCGCGTCGTTGCACCGCGGCCTTGATATAAACACGCAGATTTTCTTTGGCTTTGGTTTGCCCGATGTATTCCGTGAGGTGGGTCGGACGCAGAGACAGATCAAATTGACGGTCTTCATCCGTTGGGATTGCGCTTAACGCTTCGGCGGCTCGGGTTGCTTTTGCCATAGACGGTTGAATTGTGGATGCGAACTGAGTCGTTGGTCAACTAGTGGCACAGACTTCAGTCTGTGATGTTATACCTAAA
>JAWWPL010000085.1:0-3744 GCA_033850605.1 Blastocatellia bacterium
GCGTAGTCGGCAGTGCTCGTCTCACCAACGAGGCCCTTTATTGTTTGCGAAAGTTCGCCACCGAGGTCGTGGAAACTGAAAACTACGCCATTGCCGATGCCTTCTGTCTCAAGCCGTTCTTGGACAATCTTGGCGGGCCGCTCGCGACGCATCACGACATCCGTCATGCCAAAACAATCGTCCTGATTGGTGGTGAGCCGGAAGAACTTCAACCACTGACTGCCAAACAAATTCGGCAGGCCGTTCGTAACGGTGGCGCAAAACTCATTCTGGTTAACAGCGTGCCGATTCGTTTGCGCGAACAGGCCTCTCAGTTTATTCACGTAAGACCCGGGACGGAGAATGCGGCAGCTCTGGCGCTGGCCAGCGATAGTAATGACGACCTGGTGGCGCGCAAGCTCGGCGTGAATGCGGATGAACTCGGCCTCGCGCGACAGGCAATCGCCGGAACGCAGGGCGATGTCATTGTAATGTTTGGCGGCGAGCTGAGCTCCGCAGTTCAGGCATTGATTGCGCAGATGCCTTACACGTTCGCCGGCGAAGGCCGGCGCATCCTGCTGCATCCGTTGCCGCTATTCAATAACAGTATGGGCGCCCTCGATATGGGACTTCACGGCAAGACCTTAAGCGAGACGCTCGGCGCCGCAGGCAGCTCTATCCGAGCCCTTTACTTGGCAGGAAGTCTTCTGCCTGAGAATCTGCGCGAGGCCGCGGACGCAATTGGTAAACTCGACTTCCTCGTTGTGCAGGAACTCTTCGAAAATGAGACGACTGCGTTTGCCGATGTGGTCTTACCGGCTGCTTCATTCGCTGAGATCGATGGCACGTACACAAACAACGACGGTTTCGTACAGCGCGTGCGCAAGTCAATCGAACCAGTGCATCAATCAAAACCCGACTGGCTGATAGTCTCGCAGGTGGCAAAAGAGTTGGGGGTCGATTTCGGCTTCGAGATGTCCGCCAGTTCGGTTTTTCGCGAGCTTGCGGACCGTACCCCGGCGTACGCTAATCTTCGTTATCCCGCTTTGAAGGACGAAACCCGGCCGGTCCAGGTCAAGCATGCTGTTGCGCCAAGGCGTGACTTGGGAGATGAGATCGAGAGTGTTCGTCGTGCAGTGGAAGCGCTTAACGATGACGGAGAAAAAATCAGCGAAACGCCGCAAGTTGGACACGAACTATTTAAGCTGGGGACGCTGACAGATAAAGTGCCGCAGTTTCATTTGTTGGCAGCCGGTAATCCAAAGCCCGAGACGTTTCGGATTTCGCCACTCTACCAGATTACGATTGATGAAAAGCTGAAGCGGGAGCCCGCGCTTGCATAGGTATGGAGTGCGGCGACTCGTCGCCGCTTTTTCACGGCCTGAGTAAAGCGGCGACAAGTCTCTAAGAATCGATGGACGATCTAATTCAAATTGGTCTGATGCTGGCCGGCATCCTGGTCGCCTTCACGGTGGTAATGACGCTGGTGGCTTATACGGTGCTCTTGGAGCGTCGCGTGCTCGGCTTCATACAAGGTCGGCTTGGGCCGAACCGTGTGGGTCCGGGCGGTTTTCTTCAGCCGCTTGCCGATTTGATCAAGTTCATTTTCAAAGAAGACATCGTCCCCGACAAATCGACGCGCTTCGTTTACTTTCTGGCGCCGGTAATCGCGACGGTCGCCGCCTTGATGTCGATCATCGTCTATCCCTTCGGCCCCGACGTACATATCCCCTTTATCGATAAGACGATTCCGCTGGTCATTGCTCGCTTTGACGTCGCGCTTTTGTATGTGCTCGGAGTTACTTCGGTCGGCGTTTATGGTATTGCGCTGGCCGGATGGTCATCGAACAACAAATACAGCTTGATGGGCGGTCTGCGTTCGTCGGCCCAGATGATTTCGTATGAGCTGGCGTTGGGACTCGGGTTAATCGGCGTGATTCTGCAATCAGGCACATTGGATCTTCAGAGCATCGTCGAACAACAGGCGGGCCTTTTGGGAATCAGCGGCTGGAACATGTTCTGGGTACAGCCACTGGGCTTCCTGATCTATCTGATCGCGGCGATAGCCGAGACGAACCGCGTTCCGTTTGATCTGCCGGAGGCCGAGACTGAGCTGGTTGCCGGCTTTCACACTGAATATAGTGCGATGAAATTTGCGCTGTTCTTCCTGGCCGAATACGTCAACATGTTCACGGTTTCGATGCTCGCGACTACGTTGTTCCTGGGTGGCTGGAACGGGCCTTTTGTTCATCAACTCCCGTGGCTCGGCGTGTTCTATTTCCTCGGCAAGGTAGTCCTGTTCCTTCTCCTCTACATCTGGCTGCGCGGGACGTTGCCGCGTTTTCGTTTCGATCAGTTGATGAGCTTTGGCTGGAAATTCCTGGTGCCCGCGGCGATCATCAATATTGTAGTCACTGCGACGATCGAGTGGTCAGGCCTGTTTGATTTGGTCGCCAGGTATATTAAGACCCCGGCGGGTTGGGGAGGATAAGTAGTTTGGAGTACCGCCTTCAGGCGGAAGCGAAGCAAGAATTCGTCACCGCCTGAAGGCGGAACTCCGAACAGGAATCATTTCGAGCGATGGTTGCGCTACTTTTCATTTTATTTGCCGGAATGGCTATTGGATGTGCTGTCTCGATGGTGGCGCAACGCAATCCGCTTTACGGCGCGATCTCTTTGATCGGAGTTTTTATATCGCTGGCCTGTCTGTATGTAACATTGTCAGCGCCCTTCATTGCAGCGGTCCAGGTGATCGTCTATGCGGGCGCGATTATGGTCCTGGTAGTTTTTGTAATCATGCTGCTCAACGTCGAGGACGAAGAGCGTCTGCCACTGCGCCTGCGTTCACTGGTTCCTATCGCCATCGGGTTGGCGGCGATACTTTTTGCCGAAGCGGCCTTTATCATCTTTTTTGTGCAGGCCTCGCCGTTAACGCCCAAAACAAACATTTCGGACGTCGGTTTGACATCATCGATTGGCGCCGGACTCTTTACTACGTACCTGCTGCCTTTTGAAATCACTTCAGTTCTCTTATTGATGGCGATAGTGGGCGCAATCACTCTGGCGCGGCGGGGTGGGATGTTGCCTCGGGATGTGGTCGTGGTGCCGGGTTTCCAGGTTCTGGCCAGGGACGTTCTGGAACCTCTCGCACCGCCCGAAGCGCCACCGATCGTGGCGCACACGACCGCGGAAGTAGAAAAGGAACTCGGGCTTGAGGAACTACCTCATCTAAGCGATTACGATGAGTGAAGACGTGCCGGCAATTTTTCACTTTTCTTGATTAAGAGTTTTCGACGGCTTGGGACCGCAAGCGAAAAACGTTTAGAAGTTTTATGACACCACAACTTTCATGGTATCTGGCGCTTTCCGCCGTGCTGTTCACGATCGGCGTGGTCGGAGTGCTGATCAAACGCAACGTGATCTCGATGTTCATGTGCATTGAGTTAATGCTCAACGCCGTGAATCTGACCTTCGTCGCCTTCTCGAGTTTCTTTCGCGACGTATCGGGGCAGTTGTTCGTTTTTATCGTCATGACGGTAGCGGCCGCGGAAGCCGCGGTAGGTTTGGGAATCATCATCGCCATCTTTCGTAATCGCGAATCATTGGATGTCGATGATGCAAGTGTTTTGAAACTTTGATTATGGATTTGCGGCTTTGCCGCCCGATGTGCGGAAAGGTTCTGCCTTTCCGGCAACAAAAGAGTTTGGAGTGAGGCTATGCCTTCCCGCGAGGCGGAGCCTCGCAGGAAGGATGGCGTCGTAACGG
>JAWWPL010000087.1:0-17929 GCA_033850605.1 Blastocatellia bacterium
CGGACAGGATGTCCGCGCTCCGCCAAGACAAAAAGCCCCCGCCAAACGGCAGAGGCTCTTTCAGATTCAACTCAAACACTAATTAGTTGAACTCAATCACAAGGTTCTTCTCGCAGAAATTGAATTCCACGGCCTCGGACTCTTCGCTGTCGGCGAAAACAGCCTTGAACTGCCATTCGCAAGCTCCATCGTCGGTCGATTTGTCCCAGACGAGCTCTTCCGTTGCACCGGCGTCGATGCCGCTACCAATGTCGAAGTAGCCCCACTTCTTGCCATCATCCGACACCTTGATCTTCTTGATGGCTTGCTTGGTGTTGTTGTGGACCTTGAATTTGTAGTCGACGTGGGGCTTAGCAAAGCTAAGCGTGAAGCTCAACATCAGCAGGGCTGTGGCAAGCATGATTACTTTCCCAAAATTGTTGTGAACGCGCATTAATTCCTCTTTCTAAGGGTTCTTGGATTTGACTGATTTGATTGGCGTCGATAGGAAGGTCGGGAGAGACCGTTCGACTAATCGATAATACGGATTCACCGGGATTTGTGCAATCAAAAGATGTTAACGCAAAAAATCTAGCAAGACCTAATTGAAGAGAGTCAGGCAGTACATCTTGGTGATCGGCTTTGGTCTCATCAACACCTCGCTTTAGGAGTCTATCAAAAGAGAACTCGGTAGTTCTCGGTGAGTCGTGTCCTAATTTCAGTTTTTCTCTGCGTAGTCTCTGCGACCTCTGCGTCTCTGCGGTGAATAAGGCTTAAAAACACTCACCGCAGAGGCGCAGAGAACGCAGAGGGGGCGCAGAGACTTTCAAAATAGGACACCCCCTCCTCGGTGTGCCCTCTGTGCCTCTGTGGTGAAGTTTTGCTAAGTCATTTCACCACAGAGGCACAGAGGAGCACCGAGTTACACCGAGAAGATCCTCTTTGCAGACAGACTCCTCCGGTTTACGGTTCACAGTTAACGGTTTACGATGAACCCATTTACCACAGAGGAGCAATCATGAAATACAAACTATTGGGACGCACTGGTGTGAAGGTCTCTGAACTGTGTCTCGGAACGATGACGTTCGGGGAGAACTTTCTGAACATCGCCGTAGTCGATCAGGCCGGCGCTAATCAGATGGTGGCGCGATCTCTGGAAGCCGGAATTAACTTCTTTGATACCGCTGACGTCTATGCTTACGGCCAGTCGGAAACAATTTTGGGCCAGGCCTTAAAAGACTGCGGCGCGGCGCGTGACAAAGTTGTAATCGCCACCAAGGTGCGCGGTGCTATGAGTGAAGGCGCGATCCAGGGTACCGGTGACCCAAACAACGTCGGCCTTTCACGCCAGCACATCTTCGCTTCGATTGAAAAGAGTTTGCAGCGTCTGAACACCGACTATGTCGATCTTTATCAAGTGCACGGCTGGGACGCCCTGACGCCGGTGGAAGAAACTCTGCGTGCCCTCGACGACGTGGTGCGCCAGGGCAAGGTGCGTTATATCGGTTGTTCGAATTGGTCCGCGCGTCACCTGATGAAAGCGCTCGTGCTTTCCCAACAGAAAGACTGGGCCGAATTCGTTTCGCTGCAGGCTTACTATTCTTTGGTCGGACGTGATCTCGAACACGAACTGCTGCCGCTGTGTCGTGAAGAAGGAGTCGGCGTTTTACCCTGGTCGCCTTTATCGGGCGGTTTTCTTTCGGGCAAGTACCGCCGTGACAATCCCAATCCGCAGGGCGCGCGGCGCACTAACTTTCAGTTTCCCGCGATCGACGAGGCCCGTGGCTTTGACGCCGTCGAAGCGCTGGATGAAATAGCGAAACAGAAAGGCGCGACCGTAGCGCAAGTGGCTTTGGCCTGGTTACTGGCCCAGCCCGGCGTCACCTCGATCATCATCGGCGCAAACAAAATGTCGCAGCTGGAAGACAATCTGAAAGCAGCCGATCTCGAGCTGACCGCGGGCGAAGTCGAGCGTCTCTCTCGCACGACCTTGCCGGCCCAGATGTACCCGCAGTGGATGATCGAGAGGCAGAATGCGGGAAGGGTCAATGGGGAGCGGTGAGAAGTCAGAAAGTCAGAAGTCAGATGTCAGAAGTCAGAAGTGACCTTCCCACTGGCAGCTGATCATTCTGCTGGCCTTGCACGCTTCCTCGCATCGTCCTTTAGTCAGGGTCTGGCCCAGATGAACTTGTTTCTGCTGATCATTCAAGCCGGAACAATCATGCTGAGGATGGCTGGGTGAAGCTCTGCAGATAACGCCTTGGTCGAGGTTAACTGTCTTCTTCGAGAGCCGCCATCGTTGGTTAGTGCCATTCACACAAGCATGAACGCTAATCTGAGCATAGTTTTTCTTGTTCCTGTTCACCACATCCAGACACTGATTATTTTGCACCGACCTTATCTCCAGGTTGTCGCCATACTGGGACATGGCCCATTTCTGGCTGGCCTTACCCGGACTGCACGGGGTTTGTAGCACCCTGGTGATGCCAGACTCCTGATCGCTCACGATCTCCAGACACAGATCGCTATGGACCGGGCTAATCGTGTAATTGCCGGATCCGTCGCTAATGATATTAAATTTCTGGTTGTTGCTGACATCAGTCGGATCGCAATCGAACGTTTGTAACGCGATATCAGATCCGCAGGCGCTGTTGGGAATCTCCAAACACCTCCGGCTGCTCTCGCCCATGATCGAATACATTCCATCCGGAATATTTCCTGGGGCAGGCCTGGTAATCGGATTGGGAAGCGTCGTGCCGTTAGCCCAAAGTACCAGCAGGAAAGACAACGCAAACAAAGTCGTGATCCACTTTTTCAAAGTTGAGCCTCCGAGAGATGATGTGGGTGTTGTATATCACCTAACTGAACTGGAAACAATTTGGAGTGCGGTAACTGGTTACCGCTTTCACAGGCCGCGACTTGTCGCGGTCGGGGTAGCAGCCGTGCTCGCCGGCGCGGCGACAAGTCGCCGCTTAGTAAAGCGCTGACAAGTCAGCGCACTCCAAATTGTTCCCCCACAAACTCTTTCATCGCCGCAAGGGTGCCCTCCGGCTGATCCAGATGCGGACTATGGCCGCAATTTTCCAACAGCACGGTACGCACCGGCCCATGACATGCGGTTTCTATCTTCCTGATCTGCGCCCGCGTGCCGTACTGATCGTCCGTTCCCTGAATCAACAGGACCGGCACACGGATCTCCGGCAGATACTTTTCAATATTCCATGATCTGAAATCTGGATTGAGCCACACATCATTCCAACCCCAGAAAGTCTGATCGACATTATCCCCGTGGTACCGCGCCAAACGCTGCCTAAAAAGAACCGGAGCACCCGCATCCTGCGGGCGGAGCGCAGGCATCCGGCCTGCGCTTTCTCCTCGATACACTTCCGCAATCGCCCTAATACTCTCCAAACCGACCTCCTCCACAAAGACATGCGGAGCTTCCAGGATCAATCCGCGCACTCTCGGATCCCGAGTTCCGCCGGCGTGTATGATCGCGATTGATCCGCCATCGCTATGACCAACCACAATCGTCTCTCGAATTGAAAACGCATCGAGCACTAGAGGCAAAGTCGTCAAAGCCTCTTCATGCATGAAGCTGACCGGCCGCGGCAATTCGATTTGATCTGATTTCCCATAACCCGCGCGGCTATAGACCAGTGCGCCGCATCCCCCCTGCTCAGCGAGACGCTCGGGGAAGTCTCGCCACATGGCGACGCAACCGAGTCCTTCGTGCAAGAAGACGAGCGTCGGCGCGTCTTCAGGACTCGGCCCGTACCATACGTACTCGAGCTGTCGATTTGCGATTTTGATCAGCGGCAAGTTGATCCTTCTCTGCGCGATCTCTGCGACCTCGGCGTCTCTGCGGTGAACACACGCTTAAATACATTCACCGCAGAGACGCCGAGCACGCACAGGAGGCGCAGAGAATTCCAAGAACAGTCTTCCATCAATCGCGCCGGTTGCCGGTAAACCTTAACAGGAAGAAGAAGAGGTTGATAAAGTCCAGATAAAGCGACAACGCCCCGACCACGGCGTACGAACCGGCGCGCCCATCGGGCAGAGACAGCGCCATCTGCTTCAGGCGCTGCGCATCCCACGCCGTCAACCCGGTGAAGACCAACACGCCGACTATTGAAATCACAAATTGCAAAGCGTCGTTGTGCCAGAAAATACCGACGACTGAAGCCAGCACCAGTCCGATCAATCCCATAAACATGAAATGACCTACACCCGCGAGACTTCTCTTCGTTACCGTGCCGAACAGGGCGGTGGCGCCAAACATTCCGGCCGTGATGATGAAGGTCTGGACAATTGAAGCGCCGGTGAAAACCAGCAGTACCACCGATGAAGTCACGCCCACCAACGCCGAATACAAAATGAAGAGGCCGGCCGCCGTGGCTGGTTCAATTTTGTCGACCCGAGCCGCCAGGTAGAAGACGACCCCGAGTTGCGCAATCACGATCAGCCAGAATCCCAGACGATTAACTATCAAGGCTTCGACCAGCGCCGGTGACGCCGCCACTGCAAACGCGGTGACCGAAGTGATCAGCAAACCGACAAACATCCAAAGATAGACTTTTGCCAGAAACGCCCCCACTAAGGCCGCGTCTTTCTCGGAAGAAATAATTGCCGGCCGGTCCATCTGCGGACGGTTCCACGAAGGTTGTTGATTCCAGCTCATAATTGCCTCTCTGTAACCTCGCCTGTTTGATTCATTATAACTGTCTCTGAAGTTAGGAGCGACCTGATGCCAAAGGAGGGTAGTGTCTTAATTTGAGGATGAGGTCAGTACCGGGAGCGGTAGCGACCGTGTCTCGTGATCGCGATCCTGGATCGCGGGCAAGTTGCGACCCGGTCGCTACTGCTCCCGGTACTGACTCCATGCCGTCCTCGAACTATCTCCCGCAAACTAAGACACCACCCAAAGGAGCGCGGACATCCTGTCCGCACTAAGCGCACCGCGAACACTTCAACGCCAAGGGCGTGATAAAAAATAAAACGGGGGCAAGTGCCATAGCACCCACCCCCGAACACGATCCCATTCTGTTGTGTTAAGACCTCGCAGCTTGCAGAGCAACGTGGCTTCTGGTCTTAAGGATGTTTCCCCTTACCACCACCACCCTTTCCTTTGCCTTCGGTAGCCGGGGCCGGGGCCGCCTTGCGCTCCTGTTTCGCTGCCCCGGCGGATTTCCCTTCCTGCTTTACAGGTTGCGGCGCCGCTGCAGCTTTACGTGCTTCCGGCTGAGCGCGTGGTTGGGCGCGTGGCTGGGCCGGCTGAGGAGCTGCGGCGGCCTTCGCCGGGCGTCCTACTCGTACTGCCTGCGGTTGCGTAGCGGCCTGTCTCCTCACTTCTTGCGGCGCGGCCTTTCGCTGGGCTTGCTCCTGGGCCTTCTGTTGCTTCGGTGCGTCAGTGCTTTGCACCCGCGCGGCCTTCGCCTCGCCCACGACGCGCACCTGCCGGCTCGCATCCTTAGCTCCCTTATCGCCTCGGGCTCCTTCAACAGCCTGTGCGCCGGTTTGTTGCGTGCGGGCTGCGTCGGGCTGCGGGGCTGCTTCGCCATTCCGTTCGTCTTTGAACTTCAGCTTTTGATTCTTAGCCTCGTCCGGAACTGGTTCCGCGCGTAAAGCCTTCCCCAGGTCCTTTCTAAATGGCGGCGCGACTGGCGCGGTGCTGACCACTACGGGCGTCTCGTTAAGTTTTTTAGCAATGCCCGGCGGCAGGTCAATCTTGCCGCGCCCCCAGGCGGAATTCAGCACTGCGTTGCGCAGCGGCGTCAGCGTCAGAGGATCGAGCGTAGGTCGCACTGATGCCAATGCGGACTGATCAATCCTGCGAATACTGCGCGGATCTATGGCCCGGCCAAAAGCATCGACCGGCACGACAGTGACTGCCCCCGGTATGGCCAGATTAAAGAGTTGTGTCGGCGCTACATTCGTCCGCGTCAGGTATTGCGGCTGCCAATTGTTGTCATAATAACGAGGCGCATAACTGTCGCCCGGACCCAGCGGCACCCAGCCGATCTGGTTCTGGTCATTTAGCGGAACGAACGCGACCAGGGCCGGAGCATATTGCGGGGTCGTGTTTACTGCATCAGGAATCCAGTACCACTGGTTGCCGACGCTGACCCAGCGTCCATAGTGATAAGGCGCATAACCCCAGTTCTCACTGGAAACCCAGGTTGGCCCATATGGATATTGGTTAACCCACGAACCCTGCTGATAGGGAACCCAATTTTGATCGACCCGCGGTCTCCACGCATAGCCATAACCGTTTACGTTCTGCCAGTCACCATAAGCATCCAGGTCGTTTAGGCCCGGGATGTATGAGCTCGCATACTGATAACTCGCGTTGCGACGATAAGGATCGTAATAGTTGGGATCACTAAGATAGGCGTCGTAGTTGTTGTAACGACCGTCATAAGAATTCGGATATTGATAGCGATAATAATTGTCCACCTGATATCCGGCATCCCGGCCATTCAAGCGCGACAACGCAACTTGAGATGCCGCCTGACCCAGCAGAGTCAGCATCTCGCCTTTATTGATCTGGCTTGAGCCTCCCGAACCTACAACCCGCGCCAAACCGCTCAGCACTGAAACCAGCACACCACCGTTGTTGTTGAAACCAACGTTGTAAAGCCCCGGCTGATCAAAGTCTACCGCGCCATTGGGGGTGGCTACTTCAAACAATTCATTGGGTTCCAAATACCCCACGTCAAACATCGCCGAGCCGTCGCGCAGAGCAAGTTGAGTGCGGCGGTCGCCAAACGACACCACGTCAAGTGATGTATTGGGATCGAGCCGCGCGAAGTTGCGTCCGTTAAAGGCGAGCGAGGCGTGCGAGTTCTCACGCGTGTAGATGCGATCTCCTACTGAGAATGGTTGATTCGCAGTAGCTGCTTGCCACTGGACATTCGGATCCGTATTAGCAGCGCTGTTGTTGAAAGCGACTTCGCCATCCACGCGTTGAATGCGCGCCGCATTTGGCAACGCCTCAGCCGCCACCGTCTGTTCATGTTTGTTATAAAACCAAACGCCCAACCCGGCGGCGAGCGCCACTACCGCTGCCAGAATTGTCGCGTGCGGCCATAATTTGATCCTGTTCATAAAAGTTCTCCTTCCGATGTAGCGCAGACTGCCAGTCTGCGCCCGCCCGCTTGCGCTGGAAAAAAGTTAGATACTCCTTCACCGTTGCGCCTGACGAGTGTTCCTCTCCAATTAGTCCGTCTTCCGTCGTACTCACACTTAGGCTCAAAAGCTGTCATTTCAGTACACAAGATCGTTTTGACGGACGTATTTGGTAAAACTAGATGCAGGACTGGGGCCATGAAGTGATTCCAGTTGGGACCGAAGTCAGCGGGAGAGACTTAGATCAATCCTCGCAACGATTGCGGCGGCGGCTACCGCTATGTAGTCACACTGTTGGCCATCAGGAAAACCCAGCCAAAAAAAAGCGCATGCTATTCGCAGTCAATACGTACTCATTCAGGCCGCTTGGTATGCCGGTTAGCTGGGAGCGCGCAGCGCGATCTCTTCAGACAGTCCATTTGGAGTGCAGTGGCGAGCGAAGCGCGACACCGCTTTGGATGTCCGACAAACTTCAGGAAACTCTGAACAACTACTTTCGACGCGTAGCGTCGATCTGAATTTAGCCCGGCCTTTCAGAGACTGTCGGAATAAGGGTTTCTCTCTGCGCAACCTCGGCGTACTCTGCGTCTCTGCGGTGAGTTCACGTGCAAAAATATTCACCGCAGAGTGCGCAGAGAACGCGCAGAGTTCAGAAACGAAGTCCGTGAAGGGGACGGCTGAAAGGTTAGAGGATCTGACGAAATCATTCAGCCGTCCGTTTCACGGACTACTAATCCTCGCGCCCTATCCCCAGCAGTAAACTGCTGGGCTACTATCATTCGGCCGCCTTGCGGACTGATAACTCTACTTTTTGGGCAAAGCCACGACGCCTCTGAGGTTTGTCGGACATAAGCGCCGTCGCCGCTTCTCTCTGCCGGCGCACTCCAAACACTGAGCCCGCGCAGCTCCCAAACGACCGAACTGAAGCCGCGTGCTAATAAGATTACTTCGCGCGACCAGGAAGCCCTTGTGGTACGATTTGCCCCGATATGTTCCGTCCTCAGAGAATGCTCATCATACTCGCTTGCTCCCTTCTTCTGTCTCTCTCGATCTCGGCCCAATCCCCTCAACCGCAGACCGCGGTCGATTACGACAAGGCCGGCTTCGCCGCACAACAAGGAGGCAAGTTTGAGGAGGCTCTGCAACTGTATGCAGCCGCTCTCAAGCTCAACCCAAAGGATTGGATTGCACACGCAAACTCCGGAGTCTGTTACATGGCTCTGCAGAAGTTGGATCGTGCTGTCACTGCTTTCAAAGCTGCGATTGCGCTCGTTCCCACCGAGCCGCATCTTCAGCTCGGTTTGGGCGCTGCTTACGCGGCCACTGGTGAAAGTTTGGAAGCTATCGATGCCTTTAAAGAAGCTATCAGGCTCGACCCAAAAATGGTCGAGGCATATGCACAGCTCGCTCGTTTCTATGCCCATCTCGGCAAAAACGAAGACGCGCTGCGCCTGGCGTTGCAGGCAATTCAAATCCGCGATAACGATCCACAACTGCTCCTTTTGCTGGGCCAGATTCACATAGAGCTCGGATCGTTGCCGGCCGCAGTGGAAGCCCTCAATCGCGCGGTTGCGATAAAACCTGATTTAGCTGAAGCGCATTTAAGTTTGGGGATCGCGTATGAACATTTGGGGCAAATGTCAGAAGCGGCGGCGGCTTTCAAAGAGGCAGCTCGGCTTAATCCGCATGACGCGGCGGCAAGTTACAGCCTCGGCGTCACCTTACAGAAACTGGGTAGGCATGAAGAAGCAGCCGCGGCCTTAAAGCGCGCGACTGAGTTACAGAAGGACTGGGCTGAAGCTTTTTATTTTCTCGGCCTCGCGTATCTGGATCTCGGCCAGCAAGAAAAGGCGGTGTCCGCTGCGAAGGAAGCCGCGCATCTTAAGCCAAACGAGTTTTTGATCCTGAATGGCCTGGCCCGCGTGTTACGAGAGTCTCAAAAATATGATGAGGCGATCGAAACTGTTCAGCATATCGTGCAGCTGCGGCCTGACGACGTGGACTCGCTTTATCTTCTCGGCAACACATACTTGATGGCACAGAAGTATGACGAGGCAATTAAGACACTAACCAGAGTCGTGGAGATGAATCCCGATCACGCAGACGCGCGTGACCGGCTGCGAGCAGCCACTGTGCGCAAGCGTGACCGGCCGATGTTGGATGAATATAAGAAGTATGTGGCCGAGCGGCCCAATGATGCTTTGGCTCACACCCAGTTGGGTCAGGCATATAACGGCTTTGGAATGTTTGCGGAAGCGGAGGCTGAGTATCTCAGGGCGTTGGAGCTGGATCCGAAAAATGTGGATTTCAATAACCGCGTGGCAATCAATTACGACGAGTGGGGAAAGACGGAAAAATCGATCGAGTATTACCAGAAGGCGATTGACCTAAAGCCCAATCATGTTTTCTATTTGAGCCTGGGAACGGCTTATGAAAAGTTGGGCAAAATTGAAGAAGCCGCCAGGGCATTTCGGGAATCGATCAAAATCAAACCGACTTTTGTCCACGCCCTCTACAGTCTCGCCCTGATAGATGTGAAACAGGACCGCTCACAGGAAGCGGTCGAGCTGCTGCGCAAAGTTGTCGAGCTCGAACCCCGGAACGTCTTCGCGCAACATGCGCTGGGCGTAATTTATGTTCGGACCGGCGAAAAGAACGGCGCGATGCAGCAGTACTACATTCTGCAAACCCTGAACCCAAAACTGGCAGCCGATTTGTTGAAGTCGATTCCAAAGTGACCCACCACACCGCAGGAGCGAAATAAACGCAAACCCATCAGTACCGCCCAAGCAAGCGTATTCTCCTCGGAGCGCGGACATCCTGTCCGCCTGAGCGCGAAGCGCGAACACTTCACTCCCATGAAGCAAGTGAGACTTCGCGCAGCGTAGTCTGCGACGTCCGAAAATAGCCCAGCGATTCATCGGTGGCGTCACGCCCCAAAACAAATCCTGAGTCCGCGAAGCGGACGACTGAACTCGTTGTTGGGCGATTCAGCCGTCCGCCTCCCGGACTTCTTGCTTGATCCGTTGCTCATCCCAGCAGTGAACTGCTGGGCTATTTTCATTCGTCCGCTATGCGGACTTGCCCACTCGCAACAACTCACGGTTCCGGAACGCCCGCAACCCGAGCCGTCTCTTTCCGAGGCTCCGCCGCAGCACATTGCGGAAAGCCTCCGGCTTTCCGGCGCCTTTACGTTTGAAATAGAGGCTATGCCTCTGCGGCGGAGGCGGAGGCGCAGCCTCGCCGATATCTAGCTTCCTCGACGGTCAGGCGAAGCCTGACCGCTATGTTCGGCGGCAAAGCCGCATAAATCTTGCAATCCCGTGCCGTCAGCCTTGGAAAATCTTTTTCCTATGGAAGCGAACGAATGAAGGATCGGGTTCGGCGAGTTTGTCGGGCAACCGAATAGGCTGTCCCTCAAATTGAGCGAAGTTTTGTTCCAGAGCCGAAGATGGAAAGAAGCGTTTGAGTTTTAGGCTTAAGACGACACCAAAGTTCTCGTCAAGTGCAATCAGCCCGGCGTCGAACGCCGCATCGTGAAGACTTGAGAGGCAAAGTCCATTGCGCGGATCAAGTCGCTCTTTCGGGAAATCGCGCCAAGGTTTGATGTGACTCGCGACCAAAAGGCGCGGCACGTTGATGCCACTTATACAACAGCGCACGCCATAGGAATTGAGAACCGTCTGTCGGAAAAATTGTTGTCCACGTCTGACCCGGACCGACGCAGTAGCCTCGGTTGGGCCTGAAGGTGGTTTCATTGACGATTCAATTCGGACCTTATCGCGCTCCAAGAAGTCTATCTCGCGATCATTATCCGCTGTGAAAAGATCGTGCAGAAGCTGTTCGCTTTCTGGGGCGAGGCTTTCAAGATGCGAGTGGAATTCATTCCACATCTCCCGATCCTGTTTGCTGGCTCCTGACAGCCCTTTTATCCCTCTCGCTCTTTGAACCGGATCGAGGGAGGCCAAATTACTGAGCTTCATTGACAAACTACTCGGCGAGCGCCCCATCCTTGATGCAACATCCATGATTACCGGGTTGTTGTGATGGAACTGACCGAAGAGCAACTTTCCATAGAGATTCAGCGCGATGAGAGCGTGTTCACGGGTCCATTTGACGGTGGGAGCCTTGACCATGGGCGAAGTGTAACGGAGTTCATCCTCGATGCAAAATATCGTACTTGCGCAAGAGTAGGCCGCCTGGGTTGTATCCGCAGACTCTTCTGATGACCCCGATTCTCACCAACACCTACTTCTCTGGCGCCGGGCTCATGGATATTGGCCTCCAAGCTGGCGGGCTGACGTTGCAGCAGAGCTTTGAGATCGAGGCTCTCTGTTGCGACACACTGCGTCAGAACTTTTCTCACGAAGTTGTTCAGTGCGACATCACTAAGAAGCTCGTCAGTTCAGAGAAGGAATGCCATGTGATGGTGGCGACCTATCCATGCACAAGGTATTCGCCGATTGGTGACATTCACGGGGTGCGCACGGGGGACGATCTGTTTTTGCATTTCTTTCGGCACGTGGCTATTCGAAGACCGGAACTATACGTGGTGGAAAACGTTCCGGGGATGAAGAAGTTCCCGGTCGTGATGGAAGCAATGACAAAGTTGCCGGATTACTACGTACATGTTGACTGTCCGGTGAAGTCTTCGATCTGGCTGCCGCAAAAGAGGGACCGGCTAATCATAATCGGCAGCCGGCGAAACTTTCTCTGGCGCGAACCTGCTGCTGAAAAGCCCGTCACTTTGGCAGAGATACTCGAACCTGAACCGATGCCGCACATCCCTGACTATGTGGGCCGCCGACTGGCCGGCAAGTATCGTGATCGACCGATTATCAGCGATGCCGAGCGCGGGGACATTGCGCCCACCTGCGTGGCGCATTACGCCAAAGACTTGAGCACGAGACTGGTTGCGGACCGGCGATTTCCTTTTGGCGCGCGGCCGTACACGGTTCGCGAATACGCGCGGCTGCAGGGAGTGCCGGACACATTCACCTTCGCAGGGAGTGAAATGGCTGCGTACCGAATGATCGGGAATGGCGTTTCGGTGCCGGTGGGGAAATGGATTGGCTCTGAGATTACGAGGTATTTCCAATAGAGGATTAGGAAGCAAGAGTGGGGTGGCGTCTTGGTTCGGTTTCGTGTTTTCTAAAACCCGGACAAGAACGATCCACGAAATCACGCGAAACGCAGAACTAAACACCAGTTTCGCTTCGTGTCTGTTCGTGGATCGTTTTAGGTGGATAGCGCGGCTCGTTGACCTCTGTGACCAAGGGGTTAATCGCAAAACCATTCCGTGGCACCTTACAAGATATATTTTTCCTAATGGGTGTCATCTACGGAATCTGTGGACCAGTCATCGTGAGGCGGAAAACTGTTCGCGCTGACGCGCTCAGTGCGGACGGGGACGTCCGCGCTCCCAGCGACGAGTCGCCGCTACCTCGAAGACGCTCCGCGAAACCACACGAAACCAGCACGAAAAACATTTTCGCTCCATGAGCGTTCGTGGATGGATTTACCTCCTGAGCACCAACCCCCAAAGTATGACGGTGCCGCAAGCAAGGTAGTGGGGCATTTGTGTGGAGCTGCAATTCGGCCGCGTGGGCATTAGCCCGACCGTAAGGGAGGGCTCCGATACGAGTTAGAATGAACCCTCCCTTACGGTCGGGCTAGTGCCCCGAATGAGCACCACACTTCTACCGCACAACCAAACAACCGCCAGCAGACTTGGATTGACAGAAAGCCTGAAGGGGATTACGTTTGCGCGACCACAGCTCTTCACCTGACCGATCGGAGTTCCTGATGAAAATTACTTTCCCGCGGCTCTATCGCCGTCTGCGAGTTCTCGTTCTCCTTACCACAGTCTCGTTGTCTATCGCGCCCACAATTTCAGCGCAGGACAAACCTTCTGCCGGCGGCAAAGATCTGTACACCCAGATCAAGTCATTCACATTAGGAGGCGGTTCGGCTGCAGTGAAAGAATTATTGCTCACCAGAGATCGTGTGCGCATGACCTTTGACGGCACCTTTTATTTCACTGCCCCGATCGACGGCCATGTGACCGGCGCGGTCTTTGTTGGCAACGGCCAATTCACCGCGGACGTTCCGCCGAGCGGGTTCGAAAAGGAAAACGTCAGGCGGCTGCTGGGCGCCGATGTGGTGGCCTCAGACTTCAAGACCGCTGTCTTTCGATTCAGTGACGACACCTTCGAACGTCTCGCGATTCAACCTTCTCCTGGATCGGCAGATGAGCACACTCAGAAGCTGGCGAGTGAACTTGAACCGCGCATGTTGAAGGAAACGGGCGCAAATCTTTCGGCGCGGCTGGCATTATCAATAATCAATCAGGAAAGGCCGGGGTTTTTCTTTGCGACGTTCGACGGTGGAAAACGCGGGCGCTTCAATCTGATGCTGGATTATCAGAATCGTATTTCGGTGGCCAACTTTGACATCAACGGCGGCGAAAAAGGTTTGATCTTTGCTTACGACTCGTACAGCGACAGTCCCGAAATCTGGATGGCCTTTTACGGGCAGGATGACTACGAGCGGCGCACCGTCGAATATTCAGATGTCAACGATCTAATCGATGTGGCTCACTATGACCTGAACCTTGATCTGCGCGAACACAAAAAATACCTTCGATTGCAGGCGCGGGTTGAGTCCATTACCAGGGTCGGAAACGTCCGGGCTATTACTTTCAATATTGGCGAAGATCTGGGCGAGACTGAAAGCTGGAGACTGAAGAAACAAATGCGGCTGCAACAGGCGCGCCTCGGCGATATGGAACTTCCTTTCGCGCAGGAGGATTGGGAAGGAGGCTTTACGATCTTCCTTCCGGCCACTGTGGCCGCGGGACAGAAGCTTGATCTCGACTTAGTCCTGCAGGGCGATTTCATGTACGACGCGCAAAGCGTCGAGAACTGCCACTATCCCAGATCAAATTCAAGCTGGTTTCCACGTCATGGCTATCTTGATCGCGCAACCTTTGATCTCACTTTCAGGCATCCGAAAAAACTACGTATTGCCAGCGGCGGTTTGAGACTCAGCGAAAATCCTGATGCGGAAGACAAAGACGCCATGGTGACCAAATACTCCATGACCGAGCCGGTGCCGCTGATCACCTTTGCTCTGGCGCCATTTGAACGTCACACGCAGACAGTCCGATTCGATAAGGGTGGCGTGGGTGATCCCATACCGATCGAGTTCAATTCTCTGCCCGGAGGAATGATTGCGATCAAAGAAGATTTCATCCTCGCGGAATTGGATAATTCGCTGCGGTACTTCACCACGCTCTTCGGCAAGTATCCTTATCCGACTTTTGGCGCCGCATTCCATCCGTTCAACTTCGGCCAGGGGTTCCCCACGCTGTTAATGATTCCCGCGACGGACCGGGCCAGCAAATTCACTTACGTATTCATCGCGCACGAGACCGCGCATCAGTGGTGGGGCGACCTTGTAAGCTGGCGGTCCTATCGCGATCAGTGGTTAAGCGAGGGCTTTGCCGAATATTCGGGAATTCTTTATACGGGCCAGAGAGCCGGAGCCGGCTCGAGCGCGGACTTAATTGCAGCGCTGCGTGAATCCCTGAGACTGCCCCCACTGACGCGCAGCGGGCTGGGCAAGGGACGTCTGGTCGATGTGGGGCCCATCATTCTCGGCCACCGGCTGAATACCAGCAAAACTCGCGGCGCCTATCAAACTCTGATTTACAACAAGGGAGCGCTGGTGCTGAGGATGCTTCACTTTCTTCTGACGGATCCGGCTACCGGAGACGGCAAAGCGTTCTTCGCAATGATGACTGATTTTGTGAACCGTTACCGCGATCACTTCGCCTCAACCGACGACTTTCGCCTGGTGGCAAACGAGCATTTTGCCAGGTCTCCAATTGGGCGAATCTACCATCTGAATAACCTCGACTGGTTCTTCAAACAGTGGGTGTACCAGACGGAGCTGCCCTCCTATCAAATGGACTACCAGTTGCAGGATCAACCTGACGGCAAAGTCCTGCTGACCGGCAGCGTGACCCAGGAGAATGCACCAAAGGACTGGTTTATGGTCTTACCGATCGTAATGACCTTTGGTGGCAAACAGGAGGCTTACGCAACGGTTCACGCCTTAGGGCCCAACGCGCCGTTTCAGCTCAGACTACCGGCGCGACCGACGAAGGTCGAACTCGATCCGCATCATTGGATTCTTTCGGAAAAGACTTCGACAAAGGGAAATTAGGGCGCGGGAGATCGTCACCGAAAGCGCGAAAGCTTTGTGATAAACTCTGCGCATCTGAAGGGCGATACCAGCTCTTCCCGGTTTGGGCAATGAGCAAGGATCATAAAGAGGCGGTTGGTGAAGTTGAGACGGCGTTGCTTGATGCCGAACTGTTCATCAAGTACGGCGCGCCCGAGCGGGCCCTGAAACGCCTGAAGACGGCGCTCGAGCACAACCCGCGATCTATCTCTCTGCGTGAGCGCATGCGCGAAGTTGGGGCGGCGCACAAACATCCCGAGGAAGCTGCGCGCCAATGCCTGGCGCTGGCCAGTCTCTACATCGAGCGCGACGATTTCGATGCTGCGCACGATCGGCTGCTGGAGGCAAAGCAACTCGACAAACGCATCTCGATCGGCACGGGTTTGGAGGCGATCCGACGAGCACGGCATCCGGAGCTGCAGACAAAACCGGCGCCGAAGACCGAACCGAAACACATGAGGCCCGGGATAAGTTTCGCCGGCGACCTTTCAGTCATCAGTGTGTTCGACGCCATCCAGGCAATCGAGAATTCGCGGCTGACCGGCGTCCTGATGCTCACAAATAATGCGCAGGCGGGCCGCGTGCTCTTTAATGACGGGCAAATCGTCGGGGCAGAAAGCGGCCCGCTCACCGCCCAGAAAGCGTTTCGACAGATCGTCGAAATCACCGGCGGCACGTTCGATTTTCAGAAGTCGGCACAGACCCATCCGATAACAATCGAGGCCGCGAGTAACACGAATCTGATTTTGGATAGTTTGAGACAGGTTGATGAGGATGCGATCGGGAAGTGAACAGTCAGCGTGGAGTCAGTACCACCCCCGTGAGCGGGTGGGTCAAGCACGCAACTCGCGGATTGACCGATGTTCCCACCTGCTCACGCAGGTGGTACTGACCTCATCTCCCACGATGCGGGCAGGATGCTGGCGCTCCATCAATCCACAAGCACGCGGGCTTCCAACGCCTCCGCGCGTTCAATCGCTGACAGCAGCCTTAAGAACTGTGCATAGTTGCGGCTGCGCGCGTTGAGGCGCGACGCTTCGGACTCGCTCAGATCATTGCGCAGTATCAGATCGAGAAAATCATAATAGTCGCCGGTTGCCGACAGCGGGAACTCACGGGTGTAGCTGGACTTTTCCGCATCGTCTGAGCGAAACCCGGCCAGCAAATCAAACACATGATCGGTCGTCAGGTGCGATCCTTCGCGCGTCAACTTGATCGGCAAACGCAATTCGAAAAACCTGAGACCTTCGGTAGTCGTCACCCGGCGCAGTTCCTTAGTCGCTTCGCCATCAAAAGGCGATTCCGGATCTACCAGAATCCGCAGCAGCCGCGGTTGGTCTTCGCGATCGAGAGTATCGAGCGTCAGCTGAACCCGGTCGGCGAGGAACTTTTCAAACTGGGCATCGAGTGGATAGGTGATCCGGCCCAGGCAGCCCACCGCCTCGCCTTCGCCGGCGATTTCAGGCGGCAGACACGCGGGACAATCGGCACAGACCGCGGTCTCACTTTGCAGCAGTTCGATCTCAGCGCCGGCATTTTCGATCCATTGAAGCTTGTCCGGTCCGGGCGCGCTTTGATCTC
This sequence comes from Blastocatellia bacterium, assembly GCA_033850605.1. Taxonomy (GTDB): domain Bacteria; phylum Acidobacteriota; class Blastocatellia; order Pyrinomonadales; family Pyrinomonadaceae; genus UBA11740. The sequence continues at coordinate 16,939 of JAWWPL010000087.1, forward strand.
CAGTGGTTAGAATTGTGTGGAGATTGCTGAGGCGGCCCCACTCGCGCAGATGTTTTTCTGAATAGCGAGCGCGCAACACGCATGGATACTCGACGGTGAATTCCAGAGACATCGTGATCAGTCGGCAGTAGGCAGGGAGCAGTAAGCAGGAAAACGGCGGGAGCTGTCAAGAAGAGTAACATTTCGGTAGTGGGGTAAGTTTGTGCATATGATTTGGTGGCCCCCTGATTTGGTTCGCTCTTTCATTGAATCCCTTACGCAGCAAGTAAGTCCCTCAGGCTCCAAACGTGAGCCGTCAAACCGCTTTCCATTGCTGGCGTACAACGTATGCTGGAATGAATCCGGCAGAAGTTGTAATAGGCGAAGTATACCGCCAGCATCGCTTTTAGATGTTCCCACTTCTTAGAGAAAGCATTCGTTAAGCGAGTCAGACGGCGGATCGATGTCCTCATGCTGAGATTGGAACGCTCAACGATTGAAGTACATATTCTGCTAGGGTCAGGGTTTCCGATCATTATCTTCGTTGCTGTTTCCACCACGACGGGTGGCGAATACTTCTGCTCGCCGTCAGGGTTCGCGCCATAAACTTTAATCAGCATCGCGTAGTCAACGCGGGTGCCGAGTGAGTAACTAACCGCGCTGTCATAGGGCTTGAATCCGTCTGTGGTTAGCTGGAAGTGACCGCTGGTGGCTTCGTGCAACTTCTCGGTAAAAACCTCACAGTCGCCCCGCCCGCGCTCGCCCAGGTGCCAAGCCAAAACGAGTTTGGTGTTGCGCTCAATACCGACAAACGTATAAGCATCGCCCAGCTTCGGATCGGTGATTCCCTTGTTTAGCTTGTGGCGATTCTTACAACCAACAAAGCCCCAAATTTCGTCGGCCTCAACATCCTTAACCGCTACGCCTTTGATCTTCCGCTCCATTAGTTTCTCGCAATGCTCGCCCGCAAGTAGCAGAACGCGGGTGATCGTTTTCTTTTCGACGCCGGTGA
>JAWWPL010000109.1:0-8877 GCA_033850605.1 Blastocatellia bacterium
GGAACAGGGACTCCCAGGACGGATTCCGGATCGCTTAACTGACCAGGACGAATTGAAGACGGCACTCGGACTCTTGCCGAGACTAGTTGCCAGCGGCTGGTTTGCGCTCGCGGCATGTATACCTATCATCTTTCTCTTTGGTTTGCTCGGTCGGATCCTTGGGCCCTCCGCTGTGATGCATTCAATGATTGTACCCCTCTACATTCTGGCGCCCATTTCGATAGCTGCATTTTGCGGTTTTTCAATTGGCTCCCGAATCCTGAATGATGGAATAGTGAGCCGGCCCTTGGGCGCCGTGATCCATGGGGCGGGTATTGCGATACTATCGTATCTTGGGTTCTGGCTGGCCGCTACCGTCATCATGGCATTGAATGCGACAAAGAATATCGCTGATGTTCTCGGCGGAATGCTTAGTCTGTTCGGAGTCGGTGCCATACTGGTGGGGTGGCTAATCATTCTCGCGGGCTCGTTTAGCGGCTGGTTGCTCTTCAGGCTTTCACGCAACTGGGTGGGCGCTTGGCTATCGGCTGAGACAAAAAAGAGTACGGCAGTGCGGATGAATTCCTGGGCTGCAGTGGTGCTCCTGGCAGCCCTGCTTATTTGCTGGTTGCCTGTTCGAAAACAAGCTCAACAACAAAACTCCGAGGAAGCGAAAAGGGAGTTACTGGGAGCTGTCTGGCAGAATGATCCCGGGCGGGTTAGAGAACTAATGGCGAGTGGGTTGCCGGTTGAAACGGAGGAGGTCGATGGATCGACATTATTGTTGACCGCCGCGGAAAGAGGAGAGACCCGGATAGTTAAGATTCTCTTGGATCAAGGAGCCAATCCTAATGTAACCGCCGAGCGCTATGGTCACCGGTCGCCTCTCCATTGGGCCGCCCAGAACTTCGACATCGAATCCATAAGAGCGCTATTGGACCGCGGCGCAAACATTAATGCGACCGACGATTATGGTCGCACGTCCTTGATGCAAGCAGCTTCCACGACTGATCGCGAGACAGTGAAGTCTTTGATTGAACACGGTGCGAATGTAAACTACAAATCTCAGGATGGAAGTTCGGCCCTCGCGTTGGCCAGGAGAGATCGCGATGTAGCCGGGAATCGCGACAGAGCCGGCGACGGAATGTACGGCCAACGTTTAGATGCCGGACAGAATTATGGAGATTCAAGGGACTACCAGAATCCCGCAATCATAGAACGAGCCAGAGCGCGCCACGACGCGATTATTGAATTGCTCCTGAGTTACGGAGCTAGGTGAATTGGTTTCATAAGAGATTATGGCTGAACCCTATATAGAAGACGTTGACAGATTACGGGCCCTGGCGCCCGTCACCACCGCTCCCATCCGGCATCACGTTTTTGTCTGTACCGGCAAATCCTGTTCGGCCGTAGGCAGTGCTGAAGTGATTGAGGCCTTCGAGCGGGAACTCAAAGCGCTCGGCATTTTGTTTGGCAAACAAGCGAAGGGCAAGAACCCCAACGGCAGCGTCGTGCTAACCGAATGCGCCTCTGTGGGGTTCTGCGCCATCGGCGCCGCGGTAATGGTCTATCCTGATGGTGTCTGGTATGCGCAGGTCAGGGCGGCGGATGTGCCGGAGATTATCGAAGAGCATCTTTTGGGTGGCCGCGTGGTGCGGCGACTCGCGCTTCTACGACTTCCGTCTGAAGGAGTTGCCGAAAAGTCCAAACCAGAAGCCGGCAAAACCGAAGGGAATTGGGAAGCGTAGTTACTTGATAGATATCGTCAACGCGTAAGTTGCGTTGCCCCGCGTTCCGCCAACCACGATCACGTATTCATTGTCGATCGGTAGTTCGCCGGACCAATTCGTGGCGTCATCTTCCTCGCCGGCGCCTGGCAGAGACTCTTCCTCGCCATGGAAGTAAATCTGGAAAACGGCGTTCTTCTCGACGGAAGTAATCTTCACCGACACCCTCTGCCCGGCTTTCGCGCCCACATGATAGCGATCTCTGTCACCACGAACTACTGCTTCCCGGATCGTGACCGACGAAGTGCCTTTCGCAAACCGGACCTTCTTCTTCACGCCCTGTGCAGAAACAGAACTGAAACCAAACACGCAAATAAAGATTACCGCCGTCACACGGCGAGTTGTTGACGACAGACTGGGTGCGTTGCGCATGCGAAGGTTCCTTTCCTCGGCTCTCTCTTCTATTGCTGAGCGAAGATGTGTGGCGGCAGTTCTCTGATCGACCCTCTCGAGAACATCCATGGCGGCATCTCGAATTTGATCCGGTGAATGCAGTTGGGCTGGACCACGACATTAATCGCATTGTCCCCGCAGTGGGACATGAAGAGATACCCGAAGAAAATCCTGACGTTGTGCATTCCTCCCGGCAACTGAAAAGAGTGTGTGCCCCAGGGTCTTCGATGGGCCACACCATCAATCACGATGGTCGGGGTACAAAGATAAAGAAAGAATGAGAGCGGAAAGAAACTGGTTTCTACTTGTATGCCGGTCCAGGGTTGTTGTGCTGCCATCGTTTGCTTTCTCCTGATCTACGAACTTCGCTCGATTACTTTGTCTGATTTTCTTAGGATGTTAAATCTGTTCGGTCCCAGTCCTAAAATTCGACGAATTCTTCAGGGTAATGCGAGAGGTCGAGCCTTTCTTCATCCGGTATCGGTCTGATGCCCCATTGCTGCATTGCCCGGGCACCAAAGAGAATCTCGATAGGCTTGCCGTCTTCGTCCTTACCGATTGCTTCAATCACCAGCGCATGTGTGGCTATCGGATGACCTTCAATCTCGGCGTCGAGGATAGCTGAAGTTTTCGTCTCTCTTACTTCGCCACCGAGCGCAGTGCGGAATGCATGTAACATGGTTGAGGTTTGCAGAACTCGCGCGACCGAGGGAATCACATAAGTATTTCGATCACCGGTATCGAACAACGTCCAACACTCTTGCCCGTCAACTTTGATCGTTTGTCGGATTCGTCCCATGCTGGCGTAATTGTGGTACCTGAAGATAAGTTGGTCAAGAGATATCAAGAGGCAAAGATCTTGCTAGGTGAACCAGAGAGTCAGCCAGGGTATAAGGCGTGACTCACGTCGCACTGGCAGCCTGCTTCGGCTTCCAGCGCAACACCGGCTTGCGCGCTGCTGCCGCTTCGTCCAAACGGCCAATGCGGGTTGAGTGGGGCGCATTCAAGACTAACTCCGGATCTTCAACTGCTTCACGCGCGATCGAGCGCATGGCTTCGATGAACTGATCCAGTTCCTGTCGTCCCACTGATTCAGTTGGTTCGATCAGCATGGCTCCCGAGACGATCAGGGGAAAATAGATCGTCATCGGATGGAAGCCGTAGTCGATTAGACGCTTGGCAATATCGAGCGTGTGCACGCCCTTGCGCGCTTGGCGTTTGTCGGTAAAGACGACTTCGTGCATCGGCGGCGAGTCGAAAGGCTTTTCGTAGTCGGGAAGCAGGCCGTGCGCGATGTAACGCGCGTTAAGCACGGCGGCTTCGGTCGCTTCGCGCAGGCCGTCATAGCCATGCGTCAGAATGTAGGATAAAGCCCTCAGCATCATTCCATAGTTGCCGAGGAACGCTTTCACCCGGCCGATCGATTGCGGGTAATCGGAATCGAGTTTGAAGGCGATCGAAGCTGTGGGCATATCTTTACCCCCGTCGCTACCGCTCTGGGTTCTGACTACGCGGGGCACCGGCAGGAATGGTTCCAGCTCTTTGGTGCAACAGACTGGACCCGATCCGGGGCCGCCGCCGCCATGTGGCGTCGAGAACGTCTTATGCAGATTCAAATGAATCACATCGACGCCCATGTCGCCCGGACGCGCCACGCCGACCAAAGCATTCATGTTGGCGCCGTCCATGTAAACCAGTCCACCCGCGTCATGCACGATGCGGCAAATCTCCTGAATGTTTCGTTCGAACAAACCGAGCGTGTTGGGATTGGTCAGCATCAGGCCGGCCACATCGCCATGTGCGCAAAGCTCGCGCAGGTGCTCGAGATCGGTAAGACCTTCCGCGGTGGAGCGAATAGTTTTGACGGTGAAACCCGAAAGGTGCGCGGACGCTGGATTGGTTCCGTGCGCGGAATCGGGAATCAGCATCGTGCGGCGCTGTGCCGATTTGTCCTTGCCATCCCGCGCATCTATAAACGCCCGAATGATCATAATCCCGGTCATCTCTCCGTGCGCACCCGCGGCGGGTTGCAAAGAGATGCCGGGCAATCCGGTGATTTCGGCAAGGTGCTGTTGCAGTTCGTAAACCACTTCCAGTGCTCCCTGCGCTTCACCTTCGGCCGCCAGAGGGTGAAGATTGGCAAAGCCGGCGATACGCGCGACCTTCTCGTTCAAGCGCGAATTGTATTTCATGGTGCATGAGCCGAGCGGATACAAGCCGAGATCAATCGAGTAATTCCAGGTGGACATGCGTGTGAAATGACGCACCACGTCGACCTCGCTGACTTCGGGCATGCCCGCAAGATCGTCTTCGCGCTGGAATTGGGCCGGAATAATTTCATCGAGCGATGTTTCGTCGACGTCAAGCGCCGGCAGCATGAAGCCCGCGCGGCCCGGCTGTGATCGCTCGAAGATCAGAGACTCGTTATGACTGATGTGCGTGGTTACTTTGGTGATGTGTGATTCCATGAATGGTTAGAGTGTTTAGAGGCGGGCTACTGCCCGCCGTCTAAGCGATCAAGCCGGCGGGCGGTATCCCGCCTCTAAACGGTTGCCGCACTCAAAACGGCTGCTGTCAGTGCCTGCACTAGTGCATCGATTTGCGCGCGCGTGTTAGTTTCAGTTACGCATACCAGGAAATCATTTGGCCTGCCTGAATCGAAACGCGAAAGAGCAATGCCGCCGTCGATTCCTTTTTCCCGCGCCAATGTATCCAGCAACGGTGATGCAGCCATAGGTGCGCGTACGATAAACTCGTTAAAGAACGGCGCAGAGAAGGGAAGCGAAAAGCCATCGATCTTCGCAATCGCGCGCGCGGCGTAGTGAGCCTTCTGCGCACATTGGCGCGCAGCTTCCTGCACCCCACGCCGGCCCATTGTTTCCAGATAGATAGTCGAAGCCAGCGCAATCAATCCTTCATTAGTGCAAATGTTTGAGGTGGCTTTCTCGCGCCGGATGTGTTGTTCGCGCGTTGCTAAGGTCAACACGAACCCGCGTCGGCCTTGTTTGTCATATGCTTCGCCGACCAAACGACCGGGAATTTGGCGTGCGTACTGATCGCGGATTGCGAACAAACCGACGTAGGGGCCGCCGAACGAAAGCGGTACGCCGAACGATTGTCCTTCGGCGACGACGATGTCGGCTCCGGATGATCCGGGCGAACGCAGTAGGCCGAGCGACATCGCCTCAGTGACCGCCACGATCAACAGCGCGCCTTTCGCATGCGCTCTCTCGGCGAGCGCTGCGACATCTTCGATGCAGCCAAAAAAGTTTGGCGTCTGAACTACTATGGCCGCGGTATGATCGTCAATCGATTCGACCAGCGTCTGGCCGGTGCCGGAATCAAAAGGCGCATGCTCTAACTCGATCCCCGCATGTTGCACGTAAGTGTGCGCTACTTCCAGATATTGCGGATGGATTGCCGCCGAGGCCACCACCTTTGAACGCTTAGTCACCCGTTCAGCCATCAGCACTGCTTCCGCCATGGCCGTCGAGCCGTCATACATCGAGGCGTTCGCGATATCCATCCCAGTCAACTGGCAGACCAGGGTCTGAAACTCGAAAATCGATTGCAGTGTGCCCTGGGAAATTTCCGGCTGGTAAGGGGTATAGGCGGTAAAAAATTCTGAGCGCGAAATCAAATGATCCACAATCGTGGGGACATAATGGGAATAAGCCCCGCCGCCCAGAAAGCTCACGCGTCCAGCGGCCTGGTTGCGCGCACCCATTTCATCGAACGCTTTCAGCAGCTCGATCTCGGACATTGCCGCCGGCACGTTGAGGTGCTGGCGCAGCCGTAAGTCTTCAGGGATAGAATCGAAAAGATTTTCAATCGAAGGAGCGCCGAGTTGTTTTAGCATCTCGGCGCGTTCGTCGGGCGAGTTGGGAATGTAACGCAATGCTATTCAGTCTCGGCTTTCGTAAAGTCTTCGTATTCGGCGGCCGTCAAAAGGCTGTCGACTTCGCCGGGCGTGGTCATCTTGATCTTGATCATCCAACCTTCGCCGTAGGGATCTTTGTTCACCTTCTCAGGCTCATCGTTCAGCGAGTCGTTGGCCTCGGTCACCTTGCCGGATACCGGTGTGAAAATCTCCGAGACGGCCTTTACCGATTCGACCGAGCCGAATGATTCATGAGCGGCGAATTCTTCACCCGGCTTCGGCAGTTCGACGTAGACCACGTCGCCGAGTTGATCCTGCGCGTGATCGGTGATGCCGACTACGGCTGTGTCGCCTTCGACGCGCACCCATTCATGGTCCTTGCTGTAGTGAAGATTCTCTGGAACGTTTGCCATTGTGCTCCTAAAAGTTTTCAGGTTGCTGATTTGAAATTTCGCTCGTTGTTTATAACCTATGCGTTCCGAACACGTCCAATCAACTTCGCTCCTAATCTCGCTTTGCGCTTTCGATTTTCTTTAGGCCGGGGCGCGAAATAACTTTCGGCTCGGCTTTAGTTTCACGCAAAGGCGCAAAACAAAAACTGAAGGCGCAAAGAACGCCTAATTAACCCTTCGGTCGCTTGTAGAACGGCAGCGGCACAATCTGCGCGCTCACCATCCGGCCGCGCACATCGATTTCAATCTCGCCGCCTTCAACGGCGGACTCAACCGGAACGAAAGCCATCCCAATGTTCTTCTTTAAGAACGGCGCGGGACTTCCCGAAGTCACCTGTCCCGCACGCTGCCCTCCGATGTAAACATCCTGACCATCGCGAGCTATGCCGCGATCAGTGACTTCAAAGCCCACCAGCTTGCGCTTGATGCCTTCTGCCTTCTGCTTTGCCAATCGCTCGCGGCCGATGAATTCACCTTTACCGAGTTTAGTAATCCAACCGAGGTTGGCTTCGAGCAGTGTTGTCGTTTCGTCAATTTCGTGCCCGTAGAGGCACATGCCTGCTTCCAGCCGCAGAGTGTTGCGCGCGGCCAGACCACACGGCAACACGCCGTCCTCCGCGCCAAAGTTTCCCGCATCGAGAATCTTATTCCAGATTTGCTCCGCCTTGTCTGCGGCGGCGTAAACCTCAAAGCCGTCTTCGCCCGTGTAACCGGTGCGCGAGACTATCGATGGCACGCCGTCAACTTCGCCTTCGCGAAAGTGATAATACTTAATCTCGTTGAGCGGCGCTGGAGTCATGGTCTGCAGGATCGAAAGCGCGCGCGGTCCTTGTATGGCGATCTGGCAGAAGTCCGCGCTGACATTTTTCAGCTCGACGTTTTCATTGCCGTGGTGTGACTTGATCCAGTCCCAATCCTTCTCGGTGGTGCCTGCATTTACGACCAGCAACAGATGATCTTCCGCAAAGCGATAGACCAGCAGGTCGTCGATGACTGTGCCTTCCGGCGTAGTCAGTGCCGAATACTGCGCCTGGCCATCAATCAGTTTGGTGACGTCGTTGGAAGTCAGCCCGTTAACGAAGGAGATTGCGTCAGGACCGCGGACGTCGATCTCGCCCATATGCGAGACGTCGAACAGGCCCGCGTGAGTGCGCGTGCGCAGATGTTCGGTCATTGTCCCGGCAGTGTATTGTACCGGCATGTCCCACCCGCCAAACTCAACCATGCGCCCGCCTAGCCGGCGGTGCGCGCTATTGAGCGGTGTGCGTTTCAGTTCTGCTGCGGGCGCGTTCATTCGCGTGCTCTGCTTTCTGGCAAAGGATCCGAAAACTCTTCAATTTTAGGCAGACCCGCAACCTAGCATGCTGCTTTAGAGAGCGTCAAGTTATGAGCAGGGATAACGAGTGGCCTAATCGTGAAAGATAACTGAACCAGTTAAGCGATCCACGAAATACACGATACCGAGCGGTCTGTCCAGAGCGATTCGGGGCCATGGATCCTTTTGGCTGAAGCCCGAAGAGATCATTCGGCGGGGAGACCAGCAAGTACCGCAGTAGCGGCTTTGCCGCCCGATGTGCGGAGGGGCTCTGCCTTTCCGAGCTGCGTCAAGAATCAAGGAGGCTGTGCCTCCAGTGATAACGAGGCGCAGCCTGGTTCAAGGATAACATCGCGACGGTAAGGCGAAGCCTTACCGCACATCAAGCGGCATAGCCGCATTCGTCATAAGGCGTTGAGTATGAAACGGATTTTACGGCAGAGGATTAGAAGGATCTTGAGTCAACTCAAGAGTAAGGCACAACTGGTTAGCTGGCTGCGTCTGGGCTTGAGATTTCTCCCATTCGCCGCATCAACGGTTTGATGGTCATTCCCTGGACGAAGATCGAGAAAGCTACTACGGCGAAAGCTACTGTAATAATTGCCTCTCTGCCTTGCATGTCCGGCGGTAGTCCGAGCGCCAGGGCCAACGCCAGGGCGCCACGCAAGCCGCCCCAAAAGAGAATGTGTTGTGATCGGGATTTGATTCGTAATTCCGAGCGAGCGAATAACAAAGATAGCGGATAGATAGCGAGCGCACGCCCCACGAGTACCACCCCAATCGCGATCATCGCTGGCAGCACCACAAATCCGTAATCCTGATTGGCCAGCCGCATCCCGATGAGAAGAAATATGAGCGAGTTAGCCACAAAGGCCGCGTACTCCCAAAACTCCTCAACCGCCTCGCGCGATTTCGGAGCAATCGAGAGGTGACCAACGTTGCCGATAATCAAACCGGCCGTGAGCGTCGCCAGAACTCCCGAGAGATTAAAATGCTCGGCGAGTAAGAAAGAGCCGAAAGCTGCGACAGTAGTAAAAGTGATCTCGACTAAGTGATTGTCCGTGGCCCCCG
>JAWWPL010000163.1:0-11115 GCA_033850605.1 Blastocatellia bacterium
CTCGTGCTATGTACGTCCGTTGCGAGTCGTGTGTAACGCTGAACGCGAGAAGGCGATCGAATTGCCGCAACTGCGGACACCCACTAAAAAAGTGAACCTGGCTTCCGTGTCATTCCTCTAACAAAAACGATCCACGAGATCACACCAAAGCAAACTCTTATGCTTCGTGTGCTTTCGTGGATCGTCTTATTGTTTCCGATTGTGTTCGTCGTCGCCGCGTCACCACTAAGACTCCCGCAAAGATTAAAAGTGACGCAATCACCGCGTGGATGCTCAGCGACTCGCCCAGGATTATTGGCGCTATCACAAAGGCAATCAGCGGCTGTAAGTAGACGTAGACCGCAACGGTGCTCGGCGGCACACGAGCGAGAGCCCATCCGTTCAGGTAATACGCTCCCGCGGTCGGCAGGACAATGATGTAAAGAATCGCCAGCCATACACGACCTGGGATAGTAGCCAGCGAGACATGCGACAAACTAATAGCGGCTGCCGGAACCGTGATCACGCAACCTACTACAAAGATCCAGGTGATCACGGTGAGCGCGTGGTAACGCTTCATCAGATTCTTTGACACCGCGATATAGGCCCCATAACAAACTGAGTTCGAGACGATTAGTGCGTCCCCCATGCGAGTGCCGGATGAAAATTGGGCCCGGCCCGGTCCGATCAAATAGATCACTCCCGCAGCGGCCAGAGCAATTCCCAGCAGACGTCGCAGCGTGGCGCGATCTGTTCCCAGAAGAACTCCCACCAGCAAAGTGGAAACAGGAATGGTCGTACTCAGCAGAGTCGCATTGATGGCCGTGGTGAGCGAAAGGCCTTTCGTGAAGAGTAATTGATTGAAGACCAGTCCGAGGAGGCTGGAGACGATTATCAGCGGCCAGTCGTCGGCCTCGATCTTCTGGAAAGTCCCGCTCAGTCTGGCCAGCACGAGGAGAGTCAGAGCAGCGCCGGCGACTCGGAAACCGACGAGAGCAACGGAAGGCACAGTGCGGAGGGCGATCTTGCCGACGATCGGCCAGGTCGCAAATAACACCTGCACCGCAATCAGCGCTAAATGCGGAGCGGTAGCGCTCGTGGATGTGGGGTTGCGCGGCAACAGTCAGGGCATTCCGGTCACAAAAAAGATCGGGAAATATCCCGATCTGAATCAAAGCGAATTAAGCTACAAACGCTAGCTCAGGAAAAGATAAAGCGGGTTCTCCATGATCTGTTTGAAGGTGCGCAGGAACTGCGCGCCGATAGCGCCGTCAATCACCCGGTGATCACACGACATGGTTACGCGCATCGTTTGTTTGATCACGACTTCATTGTCACGAGCTACGGCCCTCGGCTGCATTGCTCCGACCGCCAGAATCGCGCCCTCAGGCGGATTGATGACCGCGGTAAACTCATCGATCCCGAACATTCCCAGATTGCTGATCGAAAAAGTTGCTCCGGTGTATTCCTCGGGCTTGAGCTTGCGCGCCCGCGCGCGTCCAGCCAGTTCCCGTATTTCACTGGTTATTTCCAGCAACGACTTGGCATCGGCAGATCGCACCACCGGAGTAATCAAGCCGTTGTCGGTCGCTACTGCCACGCCGATGTCTGCGTGTTCGTAAAAGCGGACCGTCTTGTCCTGAAAAGAAGCATTGACCTGCGGGTGCTGGATCAGAGCGGCTGCGGCTACCTTGACGACTATGTCGTTAACGCTGAGCTTAAGATCCGGATAAAGCTCGTTGATTGCCACGCGCATATCCGCGGCCCGTTCCATGTCAAGCTCGCTGGTCAGAAAGAAATGCGGCACCGGTCCCAGTGACGTCACCAGGCGGCGAGCTATTGTGCGGCGCATCTCGCTCAGCGGTTCATCGCGATAACCGGAAGGACCGTAGACGGTGCCTTTGCCATCTGGGCGGAGTGCGCCCGTTGGCCGCAGACCCGGAGCAGCCGATGCGCTCTCTGGTTTAGGTTTCATCGCGGCTTCGATGTCTCGCTTAACGATCCGGCCGCCGGGGCCGCTGCCCTGCAAGGACTTGAGATCAACGCCGGCTTCGGCAGCCATGCGGGCCGCAATGGGCGAGATCAATTGCCGGCCGTCGTCTCTCGAAGGTTGAGTCGGGGGCTCGGTCTCAGCGGAAGGTGTGACCTTGGCAGCCGGTTTTTCTTTCGCCGGCTCGGGCTCTTTTGGCTCATCTGCCGGCGGCGCCTGAGGCTCAGCCGTCTTTGCCGAAGCGGGAGGTTTTTCACCAGCTGTTTTCAGCAGCGCGGAAATATCTTCATCGGGCTCGCCGATGATGGCGATGGGCTGGCCCAGCGGCGCACTCTCGCCTTCATTGATCAGAATCTTGCGCAGCACGCCGTTCGCCAGCGCCTGCATTTCCATCGTCGCCTTGTCAGTGTCAATTTCGGCGAGCGGCTCGCCCATCGAAACCTTATCGCCCTCTTTCTTCAACCAGCGCGAGAGCTGCCCCTCTTCCATCGTGGGCGAAAGTTTCGGCATTACGACTTGTGTGGCCATGTTTTTGGTCAGTTGTCAGTGGTCAATAGCCAGTTGTTATTAGTTATACCTTGGGTAACTTCAGTACTTATAAATAAGAAACTGCACGCACGGCGGCGATGACTTCGGCCACGTCAGGGATCGCCAATTGCTCGAGGTTCTTGGCATAGGGCATTGGCACATCGACTCCCGAAACACGTTTTACCGGGGCATCAAGATAATCAAAAGCGCGCTCATTAATCTCCGCACTGATCTCGGCCCCCACGCCCGCGAAGGGATGCGACTCTTCGGCAATCACTACCCGATTGGTTTTCTTCACCGACTCGACGATGGTTTTTATATCGAGCGGCCGGATTGTACGCGGATCGATCACCTCGCATGACACGCCATCCTTCGCGAGTTCCTCAGCTGCCTTCAGCGCCACCGGCACCATCAAGGATCGCGCTACGATGGTCGCGTCCGTGCCCTCGCGCTTCACTTCGGCCTGGCCAAGCGGAATCGTAAAGTTCTCGTCTTCCGGAACCTCGCCCTTCATGCCGTACATTCTCTCCTGCTCGATGAAGATCACCGGATCGTCGTCGCGGATAGCGCTTTTCAAAAGTCCTTTGGCATCGGCCGGCGTGGATGGCATCACCACTTTCAAACCCGGGAAGTAGGCGTACCACGATTCGATCGCCTGCGAGTGCTGAGACGAGACCTGAAAAGCGGAGCCACCCGGTCCCCGAAAAACGATCGGAATCTTAAACTGTCCAGCGGACATGTAGAGCATCTTCGCGGCTGAGTTAATGATCTGATCGGTCGCCAGAATCGAGAAGTTGAACGTCATGAACTCGACAATGGGACGCAAGCCCGCCATGGCGGCCCCCACGCCCAGCCCCGCGAACCCAAGTTCAGTGATCGGTGTATCAATCACTCGCTTGGGGCCAAACTCCTGGAGCAGGCCTCTGGTAACTTTGTAGGCGCCCTGATATTCGGCAACCTCTTCGCCCATCAGGAAAACGTTTGCGTCGCGGGCCAGCTCCTCACGGAGCGCCTGATTCAACGCATCGCGGATAGTCAACACTGCCATGGTTTAGCTTTCGATTGGATTTGCGTAGACGTGGGTATACAACTCACTTGGATCCGGCTCGGGACTTTCTTCGGCAAAGCGCACAGACCTCTCGACCTCTTCCTTTACCCGGGCCTCGAAGTCCGCGATATCCTGATCAGTCAGAAAGCCATTTTCTTTTAAGGTCGCGGTGAAAATCTTGATGGGATCGCGCTCCTGGTACTTCTCAATTTCCGCCCGCGTCCGATAGTTACCCGGATCGGACATTGAGTGGCCCATGTAGCGATAGGTGCGTGCTTCGATCAGCGTGGGCACGTAACTCTCTCTGGCCCGTTTGATCGCGCGTTGAGTGGCGCGGCGCATGGCCAACACGTCCATGCCATCGACGAATTCGGACTCCATTTCGTAGGCACGTGCTTTCTCAGAGATGTTTTGCAGTGACATCGCGCGGGCCAGAGAAGTGCCCATGCCGTACTGGTTGTTCTCGCAAATGTATACGCAGGGCAATTTCCACAGTTGCGCCATGTTCAGCGATTCGTGGAATGCGCCCTGATTGACGGCCGCTTCGCCAAAGAAGCAGAGCGTGACTCGATCGGTTTCCTGATACTTGCTGGCAAAGGCCAAGCCCGTTCCCAGCGGAATCTGCCCGCCGACAATTCCGTGACCGCCCATGAAGTTAACGCTCGCATCAAACAGGTGCATCGAACCGCCCTTGCCCTGCGAACAGCCGCCGGCTTTACCGTATAACTCGGCCATGACAGCCTCTGGCGAAATTCCTTTCGCGATGGCCTGTCCGTGCTCTCGGTAGCTGGTAATTACATAGTCATCGTTGCGCAGGGCCGAGATGGCGCCCACTCCGACTGCTTCCTGGCCGATATACAAGTGACAGAAGCCGCCAATCTTTCCCAGGCTGTAAGACTCGGCACACTTCTCTTCAAAGCGCCTAATCAGCAACATCTGATGAAAGATCTTCATCAATGTTTCGCGATCTTCTTCAATTGTCACAGGTGACGGGCGGGCCTGGTTTTCGACGGCGGCGGGTGCGTCGAGCAGTCCGGTTGTGCCGCCCCCGGAGGCATTCGACTTTTCTCTGGTTTGGCTGCTCATCGTAAGCGTGTCTGCTTAATGCGAATGGGCCAGCTGCTGCTGGCCTCGAACGGGTAACGTATGCGAACGCCCGAGATTATACGCGAGAGATGCGGTCAGACCAAAACCGACAAAGAAAAAGCACGCCCGGCCGAAGCCAGGCGTGCGGGATAATCTTTCACTCTTTGTCTCAGGTGTAATGATCCATCCGGGCCGGTGTGGGCATCGTCGACAAGCTGATAAGGTTCTTGCGCGTATGTTTGTCGTGCTGCATTTGCCGCGCCGCGGCGGTAAGCAATTCTTCAGTGCTCTCGCCGTCTTCGGGGAAGCAGGCAACGCCGGTGCTAATCGAGACTTCAATTGTCTTGCCGGTCCTGACTGAGAACTTGTGTTCTGCGACCGCCTTTCGAATTCTTTCTGCCACCATTTCAGCCATGGACTGCGAAGCCATCGGCATGATGGCTACGAACTCATCTCCGGCATAGCGACAAAGAATATCCATCTGACGCAATTCTTTGCGAATGACCCGCGAGATACTGGCCAACAAGCGATCGCCGATTGCATGACCCGACTGGTCATTAATTTTCTTGAAGTCGTCGACGTCCATGCTGATCAAAGAGAGAGACTCGCGGTTCATGCGCTGGCATTCGGCCAGCCTTTGCTCGAGCATCATGTAGAAACCGCGCGCATTCGGTAACTCGGTAAGCGGATCGGTAAGAGCGCTCTCTTTTGTTTTCTCAAAGGTGATCGCGTTGTTCAGTGCCGAGGCGGCATGCTGCGCCACCGACTCGAGCAGGCGCACATGTTCGGTTGTATAAGAGGTGCGGCCTTTGGAATACAGAGTGATCGCCCCGAACGCTCCGTCTTCGCGGATTAGCGGCGACACCAGAACTCCGCGGAAGCTGCGGGCGATCTCGTCGGGAAGTCCGACCAGATCCAGTTCTGGCGAGGAATTACACATTGAACGCGCGTTGGCGACTACCCAGCCGGTAATGCCGTCTCCCACACTGATGCGTCGCGCACTGAAGAGGTCGGCATGTTCGCCGACTACGTGCATGGCGATTGCCTTTCCTGAACGATCGTCAACGATGAAGATAATGCAGGTGTCGAACGGAACGATGGCGCGCAGTTTGTTGGAAATTAACGTCACGGTGTCGTTCATGTTCAGCGAGGAACCGATTGTCTGAGCAATTTCATGCAGGGCGAACACTTCACGCTGGGCCTCTGTGATTGAGCGGAAACCCAGGCTCGAGTCAGGAGAGCCCATTATGTCCGAAGCCAGTCCGGCGTCAGGCCGGGCCGAGGTAAGGAAGTCGATGTTTTCAGACGGCACCTGCTCTTGAATGTCTTCGGCATCGATCAGCTGATCGAACTCGATCACGTGTTGGTTGAAGAGCTCAACCACTTTCGGATCGAATGACGAGCCAGACATTTTCTGCAGCAGGGCGAGCGAGTCTTCGCGCTTCATCCCTTTGCGATAGGGCCGGTCACAGCGGGTCGCGTCATAGAAGTCGACAACTGAAATGATGCGCGCAACCAGCGGAATGTGTTCGGCCTTCAGGCCCTTCGGGTACCCGCTGCCGTCCCACTTTTCGTGGTGATAGCGGACGATGTCTTCGACCGGGTACGGAAAGTTCACGCGCTTTAGAATGTCGCCGCCCACCGTGGGATGAATTTTCATCTTGGCGAATTCTGCTTCAGTCAGCTTTCCGGGCTTGTTAAGAATGTATTCGGGCACGGCCAGCTTACCAATATCGTGCAGGAGGGCGCCGGCCACGAGCGCACGCAGTTCCTGATCTTTAACTTTTAAGAGCTTGCCCATCTGGGTGGCGTAGATCTGGGTTCGTCGCACATGACCATGCGTCGTCTGATCCTTGGCATCGATAGCGATGGCCAAAGACTCAATCGTGTTCATGTGCAGATCGGCAATCTCTTCGGCATAGCGAATCTTGTCGACCTGGGCACGAGTAACTTCACCAACTCGCTTCTCATTGAACCGGTAAAGCAGATGGACCAGAACTATGATTAGCGCTCCCACGAACAGGAAGGGAAGTCCCGCGCCGTGAATCGCCGAGTAGAACAGCGCGGCCGAAGTAACATTCGCGACCTGAGTAATCAAGGTCCAAATCAGACTCTCTTTAGAGACCGTGAATCGGCCGCCGGCGTGGAAGGAATTGAAAGCGAGGGTGCCAAATGTGCTGAGGGAGTACTGGACGAAGCCGAAGACGCAGAGTGGGAAAAGCAGCAGATTGAGAACCGATGCGGTTTCGTTTCCTCCAACCCCAGCACCAGCCAGGGTCAAGACCATAAATCTGTAAACCAGGGTGGCGACAAAAGTCGAGATGATGGAAGTCCCGACGGCAAAGACGGTAGGCCAACGCTCAGACCGGGAGAATGAGGAAATTAAGCCAACGATGGCTGCGAGAATCAGGGCGGGTCCGATGCTGTTTGCCGGCGCCGTGGTGTACATCATAACGGCGAGAAATATGAAAGCATCGGCGACTGATTTGTGGGTCTGGCTGGTTCCGTCGGCATTGGTCACCGGGACCGTGAACCTGCCGGACAGAACCGTAAGGACCAGCAGAACAATAAACGAGCCGATCCCATGCCAACCCAGGATCGGCAGACGCACCAAAGAAGCGGCGGCCCCGACCAGGATCACGGCGCCAATGGCGGCAACGCCGCCAACCAGGAGAAGACTCTTCCAATTTAGTTTTTGCATTAATCGAGTTTCCACTTGTTTACCTAAGTGATTTGGCGATCTGGAGGAGGAACCGAAAGAAATGTTGGTGCGTTAATAAGCGCTGGCCAGCGGCCAACATTGTTGACCGGCTTAAGAATAGCGGTGTTAAGGTACTCTCGTCAATAGGATTCTTGGGGATTTGGGCTTAGGTGATGCCGGTTAAGAGCCGGAAACAGACGCGAGTGGGTCGGCTGCGGTGAGTTGACTAAGGAGATCGTCTGGATTGGTAACGGGTCGCTGGCAGGTATTAGCTCGGCAAACAAAAGCCGTTGGTTCCGTGGCAAGAGTGTCTCGGCCAAGGAATAGGGGCACGAGGGCGGCAGCTCGCTGATGGTCCTTATCGCATATGGCGATGACGCGATTGGGTAAGTACGTCTGCCAAACTATGCGACGAAGCTCATCGAGTTGCGCATTGGGTGAGCCGACAATCACAACCTCGAGGGGCGTGCCCAGATAGAAGTCCAGAGCGCTCAGCGCAAAGCCGAATGCCGAAGGGTATCTCCGAATTTGATCGGCCAGTAAGCGCAGCACAGCCGTGGCGCGGCGGCGGTAATCGTCATTCGCCGTCAGCAGATTCAATCTGAGGAGAGACTGGGTGGCAATCGAATTACCCGCGGGAGTGGCATTGTCCAGAAATTCTTTCGACCGCACAATCAATTTCTCATGACTCTTCCCGGTGAAAAAAAAGCCGCCTTCGCTATCGTCCCAGAACTGCTCGATCATCGTGTCGGCGAGCGCTACCGCAGACTCGATCCAGGTGAGGTCACCCGATGCTTCATAGAGAGAGATCAGTCCGTTAATCAAGCACGCATAATCTTCGAGGTAAGCATTCAACTTGGCCTTGCCATCTTTATAAGTTCTGAGCAGCAGCCCGTCCTTTTTCAGACTAGAGAGCAGAAACCGCGCATTTGCTTCGGCGACATTGCGGTAGTCGGAACGTTCCAGAATTGCCGATGCTTCAGCAAAGCTGGCCAGCATTAAACCGTTCCACGCGGTCAGCACCTTTTCGTCTCGGCCCGGCTTGATGCGTTGTTCACGCAATGCGAAAAGCTTTTGGCGTCCAGTATCAAGAAGCGTCTGCAAATCTTCCGCTGAAATTTTGTTCCTGGCGGCGGCCTCGGCTATCGAAGAAGTGATGTGCAGGATGTTCTCGCCTTCGAAGTTTCCCCTTTCAGTAACGTCGAAGAAGTCGCAGAAAAGACTTCCATCTCGCTCTCCCAGGACGTCAAGTATCTCCTGCCTTGACCAGACGAAAAACTTTCCTTCCTCGCCTTCGGAATCTGCGTCCTGACTGGAGTAGAACCCACCGCCGGCGTCGGTCATCTCTCGCACCACATAGTCGAGCGTTTCTTCAGCAATGCGACGCGCCGCGGGATTCTTCGTCGCCTGGTAGAGGTGCAGATAGAACCGCGAGAGCAGCGCGTTGTCGTAGAGCATTTTCTCGAAATGCGGCACCAGCCACTTCGCATCGACCGAATACCGGTGAAAGCCGCCGCCCAGCTGATCGTACATCCCGCCTTCGGACATCTTCCGCGCCGTGTGCTCGACTATCTCAAGAGACTCAGTCGAGCCGGTGCGATGGTGATGGTGCAGCAGGAACTCGAGGTTCATTGCGGGTGGAAACTTCGGCGCTCCGCCAAAGCCTCCATTCGTACGGTCATAGTTGGCCGAGATTCTCCGAACGGCGCTGTCAAGCACATCCGTCGTGAGTCCCTCGCGAGACTGCTCCGCGAGCCCGACGCGTCTTAACTCTCCCAGCATCGCGGTCGCGGTGCCGGCCACCTGTTCAGGCTGCGAACGAAATGCTTCCGCGACACTCGCGAGAATCCGCGGAAAGCCCGGCATGTTGTAGCGGTCGATCGGAGGAAAGTAAGTGCCTCCATAGAAAGGCACGCCTTCGGGCGTCAGGAACATGGTCATTGGCCATCCGCCCTGGCCGGTCATCATCTGCACGGCGTTCATGTAGATCTGATCGAGATCGGGGCGCTCTTCCCGATCCACTTTGATGTTTACGAAATTCTCGTTCATCAGCCGGGCAATGTCTTCGTTCTCAAAAGACTCGTGCTCCATCACGTGGCACCAGTGACATGCGGAATAACCGATGCTGAGGAGGATCGGCTTGTTCTCCGCGCGAGCTTTGTCCAGCGCGGCTTCACCCCACGGATACCAGTCGACCGGATTGTGCGCGTGTTGCAGCAGGTAAGGACTGGTTTCGTTGATTAAGTTGTTTGTGTGCTTGTGATCGTTCACGGTCTGTTCCAATCAAGCGGCCGCTGCCGGCGCAGTTGAGATGTTATCCCTTAAACCAGTACTTCGTATTCTTCGCCCAGGTCGTGTTTGGATAGCGCCGGTGCAGCAAGTCATAGGCTGCCTTGGACCAGCGGCCGGTTTCGGCATCGGTGCAGCCAAAGCGAGTTGACCTGACCGCCAGATGCAACGCTTCCGGCGCGCGCGGATCTGTCGGGTTTTTCTCTGCCCAGGCTATGGCGATGCGACAGAAATAGTTTGGCGCGGTGCCCAGTGCCTGAATAGCGGCAGATTGAGTTCCCGCCAGAGCCCGCGACGAGTTTAAGAACACGGGCGGCGGGATCGGCTTAGCTTTGGCTTTGCCTTCCTCGTCATCGCCGATTGGTACATTTTGCGGCTGCAGAGGTTCAGCACACCAGTAGTTGTCGCGATAGCTGTCGATTTCTTCCAGCGCCGTAGTGCGTCCGATCCCGGCCGACACGTACGGTCTGAGGCCAGGAAACTTCAAAGATAGAAAAGCCGCGGCAAAGCGTCTGGCGTCAGGCGTGGTGGCCTTTTGATAAGCGGCGAGAAACTCCTTCAATTGCGGGTACATCTCCTCGACCAGCATGGCGGCCTCGGACGCCGTTTTGTAGTCGTCGAGCAATGCAGCGCGCACAAAGGCAGCCTGCGCGACATTGCGGCGCAGATTGGGCGCGAGGGCCTTGCTGCGGGCCGAGTCCTTAACTAAAGCCACTGGCATCGCTTTGTTGAAAGCGTTCGCGCCATCCAGATCAAAGAACAGCTCGGCGCCCTTGGTCGGGTCCTTCGTGGCGCTCTCTTCTTCGGGCAGTTCACGCCCATCACTATCGTCGCTCATGCCCGCAGGCACGCGTGGCGCGGATTTAAGAAACTCCTCGAGGTTTTGCGCCAAAGATGTTCTTTGGGACAACAAGAGATTGAGAGTAGACGGCGACAACTGCGTTCGATCTGCTCCGAGAATTTTGTCAAGCATGGTGCGTGCTTCGGTGCCGCGGTTGCTTTCAATCAGCAGCCGGACACTGTGAAACGCCAGCGAGGGAAACGCCGGCGAGCTTCGATCTACCGCGGCAGCAGCGCTCAAAAGGGACTCGGCTTGCGATTGTTTTCCAGTCGCCCTGGCAATCGCCGCTACCAACCACGGCAAAGCCCTGGTCTTCTGCCATTGGTCTGCGGAGTGAATTGCCGCCGCCGGCGTCGAATCCTGTATGGTCACCACCCAGTCGGTGAGATCATCGCCGGTTAAGCCAGCGGGCCTTTTGGGCGGAGTCGTCTCATCGCCTTCCTCGAGGAACTTATCGAGCAACACCGTATAGTCCCAAACGTCCTGTTTGAAATCGGCGCTGGCATCTTTCTTAATCAAGCTATGCGCGAGCTCATGAACCTTTTCTTCCGGATGCAGGCGCAGCCGTACAAGGTTCAACAGTCTTGCCGACGCGTGATGAGCGGTCGTCAACGACTGATCCTTAAGAATAGCGTTGAGTCGGGTCTCCGCAT
>JAWWPL010000175.1:0-19144 GCA_033850605.1 Blastocatellia bacterium
GAAGATGAACGGGATCTGAGATTTGAAATCGAAAATTGGAAGTGAAATCATGGAATCATTAATCAAAGACCTCCGCTACGGTGCCCGCTCGCTCTGGAAGCGGCCGGGCTTTACGGCCATCGCGGTGATTACGCTGGCGCTTGGCATCGGTGCAAACACGTCCATCTTTAGCGTCGTCAATGCTGTCTTGCTGCGGCCACTGCCATTTCCGGATCCCGATCAACTGGTAATGGTTTGGGAGGACGCATCATTCGCCGGGTTTCCACGTAACACCCCGGCGCCGGCGAACTACGCCGATTTCAAGTCTCAGAATCAAGTCTTTGTGGACATGGCAGCGCAGGATCAGCGCACTCTGAACCTGACCGGCGATGGCGAGCCGGAAAGGATCGTTACGTTCGGCGTGACCGCCAATTTCTTTCCATTGCTAGGCGCCAAACCCGCGCTTGGCCGAAGCTTCTCAACTGAAGAGGACCAGCCGCAGGCCAGCAAGGTTGTAGTTGTCAGCTATAACCTCTGGCAACAGCGTTATGGCGGTGACCGCGGCATCATCGGCCGCGAACTTTTGCTTAATGGAGAAAAGTATTCGGTCATCGGTGTAATGCCGGCCGGTTTTCAATTCCTCGACAAGCAAGTCGGCCTTTGGGTACCGATGGCATTTACGTCCGAGCTCCTCGCCAATCGCGGCCGTCATTACCTCCACCTGGTTGCGCGCATGAAGCCGGGAGTAACCGTAGCCGAAGCTAACGCCGACATACACACAATTGCGCAAAGGATTGCCCACGATCATCCGGATGAAGCCGGTCGTCTCAGTGCTTTCGTGTTGCCGTTGCGTGAGCAGGTGGCCGGTGATATGCGCCGGCCGTTGCTCGTCCTGTTGGTCGCCGTGGGCTTTGTGCTGCTGATTGCCTGCGCGAACATCGCTAACCTGTTGCTCTCGCGGGCGGCCAGTCGCAGACGTGAGATGGCAGTGCGGGCCGCGCTGGGAGCGAGCCGTTTGCGGGTCATTCGTCAGTTGCTGATCGAGAGCGTACTCCTGGCTGTGATGGGCGCAACCTGCGGTCTCTTACTCGCGTCATGGAGCTTTGTTTTTCTGCAAAGGCTAATCCCGGACGGATTGACCCTCTCGACGAAACTAGATCTCGATCCGCGTGTGCTCGGCTTTACCGTGCTGGTCACGTTTTTGACGGCGGTTATCTTCGGCATGGCGCCGGCGTTCGAGGCCTCGAAAATCGACTTGAGCAGCGCGCTGAAACAAGGCGGCGGCCGGACCGGACTCAACGCCGGAGGCAACAGACTGCGCAGCGCGATGGTCGTCGCTGAGGTCGCCCTGGCCCTGGTCTTACTGGTGGGCGCCGGACTGTTGATTCAAACCTTTCTCAAGTTGCGAGATCAATATTCGGGATTGCACGCCGAAAGTGTTTTGACTTTGCAGACAGCCCTGCCCAGCAGCAAGTATGCCGAGCCCCCAAAGCGCGCAGCTTTCTATAAGCAGGTTCTGGAACGCGTGAAGTCTTTGCCTGGGGTAATCTCCGCGGGGTACTCGACCACGGTCCCGCTGGCTACGAAAGGGGGCACCAACGGATTTTCCGTCGAGGGACGCAGCGTGGAGCAAGCATTATCGGGAGGACTCTCTTACGACGCTAACCATCGACAAGTCAGTGCCGACTATCTAAGCACGATGGGCATTCCGGTAAAGCAGGGACGTTCGTTCACTCCCAGTGACAACGAGCAGGCAATTCCGGTCGCGATCATAAACGAAACGATGGCGAGGCAATACTGGCCGGGTGAAAACGCAATCGGCAAACGCTTCAAACTCGGCGATCCGACAGAGAACATACCGTGGATCACGACGGTGGGAATAGCTGGTGACGTTCGGCAGATGGGAATAGACGAACCCGTCAAGGCGGAAATGTATTTTCCGTTTCAGCAAACCGGCGACCAGATGTTCTACGCTCCGCGCGATCTTGCAATACGCACATCAGTCGATCCTTTGAGTTTGGTGGCCGGGGTGCGCAACGAGATTCACCAGGTCGATCCCGACCAACCCATCTCAAATGTGCGCACAATGGATCAGGTGCTGGGCGAAGAAACTTCATCACGCAGACTGGGCATGACACTCCTGGCGATTTTCGCAGCGCTGGCCCTGCTGCTGGCCACACTGGGAATTTATGGCGTGCTGGCTTACTTCGTCGTGCAGCACACACAGGAGATAGGAGTACGCATGGCACTGGGCGCGCAAAGAAGCGACATACTGCACCTGGTGGTGAAGAAAGGAATGTCGTTGGCACTGCTCGGCGTAGTGATCGGGCTGGGCGCCGCGCTCGCTTTGACTCGGTTGATGAGCAGCCTGCTATATGGCGTCGGCGCGGCCGATCCAATGACCTACGCAACGATTGCGGGGCTGCTAACTTTGGTGGCGTTGCTCGCTTGTTACATCCCCGCGCGCCGGGCCACAAAGGTGGATCCCATGGTGGCATTGGTCTACGAGTGAATAGGATCTCCAGGACCCATACGACCTGTACCTCGCTGGTTAACGAGATATGATCATGGAAACATTATTGAAAGACATTCGCTATGGCTTAAGAGGTTTGTGGAAACGGCCGGCCTTCACGATCGTTGCCCTGGTCATACTGGCGCTGGGTATCGGCGCCAACACGGCGATCTTTACCTTGATCGATGCCGTGCTCTTGAAACCTTTGCCGGTTAATAAACCCGAGCAACTGGTGTTGTTCGACGACTCAACCGGAGAAGGCACCAGCACGTCGGACGGCGACCCGTCACCTGGCCAGGTGCATCGCTTCTCGTATGCGGCGTACCGTTATTTCCGCGAGCACGATTCCTCGTTTCAGGAGCTGAGCGCTTTCCGCAGTGGCGAGAGCGGACTGAACGTCAGGCAAACCGATTCTCAGAATGGAGGAGCCGCGGAGCGTGCTTCTGGCCATCTGGTTTCAGGAAACTATTTTACCGTTCTGGGAGTTAACGCACTACGAGGACGAGTGTTCACCAACGATGACGATAGTCCCGCTGCTCAGCCCACGGCTGTTATCAGCTACGGCTACTGGACGGAAAAACTGAACAGCGATGCTCAAGTCGTAGGCAGAAGTGTTCTGCTCAACGGCACCCCTTTCACAGTTGTCGGCGTCATGCCGCAAGGATTTTTCGGAGTGCGTGTGCGGCGCGCGCCCGACTTCTGGCTGCCGCTCGTGTTCCAGCCACAGATCGAACTGCGCAAGTCCTTCCTGGAAGATAAGAACGTTTCCTGGCTGAACCTGGTCGGCCGTCTGAAACCAGGCACGCAAATGGGACAAGCCCAGGCCGCCGTTAATGTAGAGATGAGACAGTTCATCACCGATCAGGTCGGCGCCAAGGCCGGCGACGATGTGAGGCGCGCGATTGCGAATACCCATGTCCAGCTTGCGCCAGGAGGCGGCGGAATCTCCGGCTTGCGGAAATACTATACGCAGGCACTCCGCATGTTGATGGTTATCGTGGCGCTGGTCCTCCTCATCGCGTGCGCCAATGTGGGAAATCTTTTGCTGTCGCGCGCGGCCACGCGACAGGCCGAGATCTCTCTTCGCCAGGCTTTGGGCGCGAGTCGCTGGCGACTGATGCGGCAACTACTAACCGAAAGTCTGCTGCTTGCCGTCCTTGGGGGTGTGGCCGGAGTGCTGCTCGCTCAGTGGGGTGTCAGCCTTCTAGTGGCGCGCGTCGCGGCAACTTCGCCGCTAGATGTTAAGCCAGATTGGGCGGTGCTGATGTTCAGCATCGGGATTTCACTACTGTCCGGAATCCTCTTCGGCATTGCACCCGCCATCCGCGCGACCCGAACCGATTTAGTATCCGCTTTGAAAGAGAAATCCACTCGCGGCCGGCATGGCCGCTTCAATTTAGGATCGATGCTGGTGGTGACCCAGGTGGCGGTCTCTCTCATCTTGCTGGTGGGCGCCGGTCTGTTCGCGCGCAGCCTGATCAAGCTTCAGGAGGTAGACCTGGGTTTCAACCGCGACAACGTTCTCCTCGCGGTAATCGATGCGCGTTTGGCTGGTTACCAGCCGGCGGAACTGACGCCGCTTTATCGGCAGCTCTATGATCGCTTGGGCGCGTTACCGAATGTTCGCTCAGTCACGATGTCGAGTAACAGCCCGATGAGCGGAAGCCACACCAGCAGCAGTCTGCTGGTTCGCGGATATCAGCCGCGGCCGGATGAAGACATGGTCGTCGAGGACATGTTCGTGGGGCCACAATATGCCGAGACCCTGGGGCTGCCTTTGGTGTTCGGACGCGAGATTGGCCTGCAGGACACCGTCGCTTCGACCAGAGTTGCCGTGGTCAATCGAACCTTTGCCGAAACCTATTTTCATAATCAGAACCCGATTGGCCGGCGCATTACTTTTAACGAGGACTCGGACAAGGACGACATCGAAATCGTCGGGGTGGTGGGCGACGCAAAGTATGACAGTGCGAAAGAGAAGCCTGACCGGGTTGTCTATCGGCCCATCCTGCAGGTACAGGACCAGCAGACCTACAACAACGTTCTTCAATTGCGCACCGCCGGTGATCCAAATGGTCTGGCGGGTGAAGTCCGAGCAGCGATCGCGCAAGTGGATGCCAAGCTTCCGATCCGCAGCTTAACCTCCCTGCGCGCTCAAACGGACGACTCTCTCAAGCAGGAGAAACTGCTGGCCCAACTCGTCAGCTTCTTTGGCGGCCTCGGACTCGTGCTGTCCTGCGTTGGTTTGTACGGAATTATGGCGCATGCAGTGGTGCGGCGAACGAATGAGATCGGGATCCGCATGGCGCTGGGCGCCGAACGACGCAACATTATCTGGATGGTCTTGAAGGAGAGTTTACTGCTCGTGGGCGCCGGACTGTTTATCGGGGTGCCGGCTTCGTGGGGCGCGGCTCATCTGATCTCCAGTCAGCTTTTCGGACTCAGTCCGGGCGATCCGGTGACGCTCTCGATGGCGGTCATATTACTCACCTTGGTCGCAGCCCTGGCCGGTTACCTCCCGGCGAGAAAGGCATCGCGCGTCAATCCTTTAGTGGCCCTGCGATATGAATGAAGTTTTTTCTCCCTTCTCCCCCTGGGAGAAGGGCCGGGGGCGAGGGTGCGAAGCTTAAGGCGAATTTGTTTTTGATTCTCCGTTGTGTTTACCGAGGGAAAACCTCGTTCAAAGGAGGCACCTCATCAAAAGGAGAGGTAGGCAACCGGCGGTTCGGGTTTGAAATTTGAAATTGCAAATCGGAAATGTAAATCATGGAAACATTATTCAAAGACATTCGCTACGGCCTAAGAGGTTTACTGAAGCGTCCGGTGTTTACGGCGGTTGCGGTGATCACGCTGGCGCTCGGCATTGGCGCGAACAGCGCCATGTTCAGTACCGTCAACGCTGTCCTGCTGCGTCCGCTGTCCTATCCGGACTCAGACCGAATTATCTTGCTCGAAGGCGTCAATCCCCCGAAAGGCATCACGCAAAGCAACTTGTCGATACCGGACTTTGCCGACTGGCAGAAACAAAACCAGATGTTCGAGCAACTGGCGGGATTTGTCTCCGGCGGCGCTCTACTCACCAGCGGCGATGAGACTGAGCGGGTACGCGCAACGGCCGCTACTGAAGACTTTTTTCCGCTGTTTCGTACCGGCGCCTTTAAAGGACGAACACTCCAGGCCGACGACGCACAGAAAGGCCGCGATCAAGTTGTCCTGCTGAGCTATGCGCTTTGGCAGCGACGCTTTGGGGGAGATCAGAATGTCCTCGGCAGCAAAATCACGCTCAGTGGTAAGAGCACGACGGTCGTTGGCGTGATGCCTGCCGGCTTTGACTATCCTGCTCAATCGGAACTGTGGGTGCCTCTTCCGATCGACGCTGCCGCCGAGCGGCGCGACAACCGTTTCCTCGGCGTAGTCGCCCGGCTCAAACCCGGTGTAACGATCGCCCAGGCCCAGGTGCAGATGGACACCATCAATCATCGCCTGGCGCAAAGCTATGTCGAAACCAACACCGGTTGGTCGGTGCGAGTGATCGGTCTTCAGGAACGACTGGTGGGAGCAATGCGAAAGTCTCTGCTGGTCCTGCTGGGAGCGGTTGCTTTCGTTTTGCTCATCGCGTGCGCGAATGTCGCAAACCTCCTGCTGGCGCGCGCGACCGCGAGGCAAAAAGAGATTGCCTTGCGTACCGCATTGGGCGCGAGCCGTTGGAGAGTAATCCGGCAACTGTTAACTGAGAGCTTGTTGCTGTCTGTTTTCGGCGGCGTCATTGGATTAATGCTGAGTGTCTGGCTGACGAAACTACTTATCTCAATCAGCCCTGCAAACACGCCGCGGCTCGATGAGATTAGGCCGGACGCGCGCGTGTTTGCTTTCACGCTCGGGCTTACCTTGGTTACAGGCTTCATCTTCGGCCTGGCGCCGGCGTTACAGGCATCCCGGATCGATCTGAATTCCGGATTGAAGGAAGGCGGACGCACGGCCTCGGGCGGTCACAGCAAAAGGCTCCGCAGCCTGATGATGGTTTCCGAGATCGCTTTGTCATTCATGCTTTTAGTGGGCGCGGGATTGCTAATCAAGAGTTTCATGCGCCTGCGTGAAGTCAGTCCCGGATTCACACCCGACCATACGCTGACAATACGGGTGTCGTTATTGGCCGATAAGTATCCGCAGGGCGAGCCTCGAGTGCAGTTGCTGCGGCAGACCCTGGAACGCCTGAATGCGATTCCCGGAGTGCAATCCAGCGGCGCGATTCTAAGCCTGCCTCTTGGCGGTGATACGTTCAACGTTTGGCGAGGCTACATTCGTGAGGGCCGGCCGGCCAGACCGGAAGAGGCCGGCGACGCCGCCTATTTGGTTGCAACTCCGGACTACTTCCGTACGCTGAAAATCCCCGTGGTGGGAGGGCGGACATTCGACGATCGCGACACCGAAGGCAATCCAAAGGTAGTCATCGTCAACGAGACTATGGCGCGCCAACTCTGGCCGGGCGAAAGCCCAATTGGAAAACACATTACGATTTGGCGCGACGAAACCTTTCCCCGCGAGATTGTCGGCGTAGTCGGCGAGACCAAGCCGTCGCTGGACGCCGAACCCGGTCAGCAGATGTACGTGCCCTTCGCTCAGGACTCGAGTTGGAGCGGCATGTCACTCGTGATCCGCACCACGAGCGATCCCGCCAGCACGGCCGCAGCAGCGCGCAGTGAAATCCGCACAGTGGATAAAGGAATACCGGTTTTCAACGTCAGAACCTTGAACGACGTGTTAGCGACCTCGATAGCATCGCAACGAATGTCGATGTTGCTGCTGAGCGCCTTTGCCGCCACGGCCCTACTCCTCGCAATGCTCGGCATTTACGGCGTGACCGCTTATTACGTAACCCAGCGCACGCAGGAGATTGGTATTCGGATGGCGCTCGGGGCGCAAACCGGGGACGTGCTGAAGCTGGTGCTGCGAAACGGGATGGCGTTGGCTTTGATCGGGATCGTGGTGGGACTCGCGGGCGCTTTTGCATTGACGCGTTTGATGAGCAGTTTGTTATTCGCCGTCAAACCTACCGATGTAATGACTTTCGCGGCCGTCTCGCTGAGTCTGCTGGCGACGGCTTTGATTGCCTGTTATTTGCCGGCGCGCCGGGCGACCAAGGTCGATCCGCTGGTGGCGCTGCGGTATGAGTGAATTTCTCCCTTCTCCCTCAGGGAGAAGGGCCGGGAATGAGGGTGGCAAGCTTAGAGCCAAGTTGTTTTTGATTCTTCTTTGTGTTTGCCAAAGACAACTTCGTTCAAGTGAGACGCGCCTCCTCAAGCCCTCACCCCAACCCTCTCCCAAAGGGAGAGGGAGTTAAAGGGTAGATTTTGAAATTTGCAAACAGGAAATTGAACCATGGAAACACTAATCAAAGACATCCGCTACGGCACCCGAAGTTTATTGAAGCGCCCAGCCTTCACTGCGGTGGCCGTGATCACGCTGGCTCTCGGCATCGGCGCGAACACAGCCATCTTTAGTGTCATCAATGCGGTGCTCTTACGCCCCCTCGCTTATGATCAGCCTCAGCAGTTGGTCACCTTCCGCTCCAATCAATCCGCGCTTGATCTGGCCGACGTATCGGCAGCGACCCATACTTTCTTCAAGCTCGGTGGTGAAGTGCTATCCCCGCTCGATTACACGGCCGGCGCCGAGCCATTCCAGTTTCAGATTGGACAAGTCACCGGAGGATATTTCGAGACCCTCGGCGTTAAGCCAGAACGTGGGCGTTACCTCACTCCGGATGATGACAAAACCGGCGGACCCTTCGTAGTAGTTCTCAGTGATGGTTTATGGCGCCGACAGTTTGGCGGCGACGAGCAGATCGTCGGTAAAGCGATCCCGCTGAGCGGCAATGTCTATACCGTTGTCGGCGTTATGCCCGCCGGCTTCAACTCGCCCAGAGACAGCGCCGCTGAGGCCTGGGCGCCGGTTCATATCTCAAATCCGGTGGCCGCAAATTTTCGGGGTGTACATTTTCTCAGGACGTACGGCCGGCTTGCGCCGGGGACGACAATCGAACAAGCACGATCGGAAATGCGGCTGATCGACCAGCAACTGGCGACCCAATATCCAGCCGACAATAAGAACCGCAGCACGGCGTTAATTCCTCTGCATGAACGGGTCGTAGGCGAGTCGCGCAATGCTCTGTTGGTGTTGTTTGCCGCAGTCAGCCTTGTCCTGCTTATCGCCTGCGCAAACTTTGCCAATTTGTTATTAGCTCGTGCTGCTGAACGCGGGCGCGAGATTGTTATTCGCACCGCTCTGGGCGCCGGTCGCTGGCGTCTGATCAGACAACTGTTGACGGAGAGTGTGCTGGTTTCATTGGCAGGCGGCGCAGTCGGCGTAGTGATTGCCTGGTGGGGAACGAGTCTGCTGGTCGCGCTGAAGCCGGAAAATCTTCCTCGCTTGCAGGAGATTGGCGTTGACGCGAGAGTTTTCGCCTTCACATTTGGTCTGTCGCTTCTGACGGGAGTGATCTTTGGATTGTTGCCGGCATGGACGGCGTCGCGGGCCGGGGTCAACGAAAGCCTGAAAGAAGGAGGGCGCAATGCAACCGCTGACGGAACTCACCAACGCGTGCGCAACACGTTTGTTGTGGTCGAGCTGGCGATCGCGCTCGTTTTGCTGGTGGGCGCCGGTTTGCTCATCAAAACGTTTTGGAAGTTACGTAATGTGGAACCGGGATTCAACTCGGATCACTTACTGACGATGAGGGTTGAATTACCTGAGGCGCGTTACAAAGACGTCGCCCCGCAGACCCGTTTTCGCGCCCAGGCGCTGCAGGCAATCAATGCCCTTCCCAGTGTACAGGCAGCGATGATTAGCGAGCTTCCGCTCAGTGGTGATTCCCTCAATCACGATTTCGTAATCGAGGGCCGGCCGCCCATTGCGCCGGGCGATGAACCCAGCCTGGAAACCCGCAGCATTATGGGCGACTACTTTCACACGATGCAGATCCCGCTGCGCCGGGGCCGCGACTTCGGCCCGCAGGACTTCGATGAGAAGGCGCCTTTGGTGGGTATTGCCAACGATGAAATGGTGCGGCAGTACTTTCTCAATGAAGATCCGCTGGGAAAGCGTGTGCGATGGGTTCGAAATCCAACCGTCGAATGGATCACGATTGTGGGTGTGGTCGGCGATGTCAAACATTTCGGTCTCGATCTGCCGGAACAACCGGGGCTCTATTCACCTTATACGCAGATCAATCCCTGGAAGCGTTGGATGACATTTGCAGTGCGAACCCAGTCTGATCCGGCGGCGATGGGGCAAGCGGTCAAACAGCAAATTTGGAAAGTTGATCCTCAACTCCCGATCACCAAAGTATTCACGATGGGTGAAGTGTCAGCGGCTTCGTTTGCCGCGCGCCGTTTCAATATGTTGTTGCTGACTCTGTTTTCCGGCCTCGCTTTAGTCCTCGCTGCGGTTGGTGTCTACGGCGTTATGTCCTACGCAGTAACTCAGAGAACCCAGGAGATTGGTATTCGCATGGCGCTGGGCGCGCAAGTGAGTGACGTCATGAATCTGGTGATGAAGAGTGGAATGGTCCTGGCCGTGATTGGTGTCGGCGTGGGCCTCGGCGGCGCATTCGCGTTGACTCGCCTCATGACTAGTCTACTGTTTGCGGTCGAACCAACCGACAAAGTTACCTTCGCGATCGTCTCAATATGTCTGTTGGTAACTGCTCTGATCGCTTGTTACATCCCGGCGCGTCGCGCGACGAAAGTCGATCCGCTGGTGGCGCTGAGATATGAGTAACAGGACCTATAGGATTTATTTGACCTATGTTCACCTGATTTAGAGGAGATATGAAATCATGGAAACTTTCTGGCAAGACATCCGCTATGGAATACGTCTGTTGGTTAAGGCGCCCAGCTTTAGCATCGTCGCTACGATTGCCCTCGCTCTGGGTATCGGGGCCAACACTGCCATCTTTAGTGTTGTTAACGCCGTCCTTCTCAAACCGCTGCCGTTCGCGAATTCTGATCAGTTGATGATGGTTTGGGAGACTGACAGCGTCCGCGGCGGCCAGCGAGGTTCATCCTCTTACCCCAACTTTGCCGATTGGCGTGATCAAAATCATGTCTTCGAACACATGGCGTCTTATTACAACAATGACTACATTATGACCGGACGCGGTGAGTCCTCGCGACTCCAGGGCGCCGTGGTCAACGCCGATCTGTTTCCGCTCCTGGGTGCAGCGCCATCGCTCGGGCGCGCATTTCGTCCTGAGGAAGACAAGCCCGGCGAGAGCGGTCGCGTCGTGATTCTCAGTCAGCAACTATTTCAAAAGCGCTTCAACTCTGATCCCAATGTGATCAATCAATCGGTCGTGCTGGACGGCAAGGTCTTCACCATCGTCGGCGTCATGCCGCCCGAATTTCAGTTCCCCATTCAAAACGAACCGGTCGAGTTGTGGACTACCGTCTCTGGAGACAGGGAAGGCAAAGATCCAATCACCGAAGAGCGCGGGGCGCATTACATGAACGTGATTGGCCGCCTTAAGCCTGGCGTCACAAGAGAACAGGCGCAGGCCGAGATGACTACGATTAGCGCCCGCCTCGAGCAACAATATCCTGATAAAAATTTGCACCGCAGCACTCGTGTCGAGCCCGCTCTGGAAGCCTTAATCGGCACCATTCGGCCCGCACTGCTGATCCTGTTGGGAGCGGTAGGGTGCGTGCTGCTCATCGCCTGCGCCAACGTAGCCAATCTGCTGTTGGCGCGCGCAATGACCCGTCACAAGGAAATGGCGATTCGATCAGCGCTGGGCGCAAGCCGCTTCAGAGTAGTCAGGCAATTACTGACTGAGAGTATTCTGCTATCGCTTGCCGGCGGGCTGCTCGGGCTAATCCTCGCAGTCTGGTGGTCGGATTTGCTGGTGAGCCTGGGCAAGAAAGACATTCCGCGAGCTTTTCAGGTGGGCCTGGATTGGCGGGTGCTGGGATTCACTCTCGGCGTATCGATCTTAACCGGAATAATCTTTGGGCTGGTGCCGGCAATTCATTCTTCGAAGACTCAATTGACTGAGACGCTTAAGGAAGGTGGTCGCGGCTCAGGCGAGGGAGCGCGCCGCAATCGCATTCGCGGCGTGCTGGTCGTGGGCGAGTTGGCAATCGCGGTCATTCTGCTGGTGGGCGCCGGCCTGCTCATTCAAAGTTTGTGGCGTCTGCGTCAGGTTAGCCCGGGATTCAGTTCGCAAAATGTCTTGACCTTCGTAGTCGGTGTGCCTCAGGTTAGATATCCGACCGAAAAGCAGGCGCAGTTTTACCGCGATCTAGTGAAGCGAATTGAAGCGTTACCGGGCGTGACTTCCGCCAGTTCCACCATCCCGCTGCCCTTGAGCGGTGAGCTGTTTAGCATTTCATTTGAGACCGAAGGCCGGCCGGTGGCGCCGGGCGACCGGCCTTCCGCTGACTTTTTCTCGATCGGTCTAAACTATTTTAAGACGCTGGGAATTCCGCAGCTAAAGGGCCGCGATTTTACCGAGCGTGATGACGCTAAAGCACCCGGGGTGATCATCGTCAATGAAGCCTTTGCGCGCAAGTTCTTTCCCAACGAAGATCCAATCGGCAAGCGCATCAAGCCAGGAATCTCAACGGATGAGAACAAGCCCGTAATGCGCGAGATTATAGGTGTCGTGGCTGACGTGAGGAACCGTGACCTGTCTTCTGAACTCAGACCCGGCTACTTCGTCCCGGAAGCGCAAATCCCTTTTAACCAGATGACCATGGTGGTTAAGACCAGCACCGATCCGCACAGTCTGATTACCGCGGTTCAACGCGAAGTCACTTCGATGGACAAGGAGTTGCCTGTCTATAACATTAAGACCATGGATGATTACCTGGCGGCCTCCGTTGCGGCGCCCAGGTTCAATACCACGTTGTTGGCAATCTTCGCCGCGGTGGCCCTGGTTCTGACTATCGTGGGTCTATATGGCGTGATGAGTTATTCCGTCGCCCAACGCACGAATGAGATCGGCATTCGCATGGCGCTCGGCGCGCAGACGCACGATGTGTTGGGTCTGGTCGTCAAGCAAGGCTTTAAACTGGTGGTGTTGGGTTTAGCAATCGGCTTGGTCGGAGCCTTTTGGCTAATGCAAGTGATCGGACGTTTATTGTTTGGCGTAACGACACGAGATCCATGGACGTTTGCAGCGGTGGCTGGGCTCTTGGCTGCCGTTGCGTTGTTGGCTTGTTACCTGCCCGCGCGCCGGGCATCGCGTGTAGATCCGATGGAAGCGCTGAGGTATGAATAGAAGACATCCTTTTCCCCTCTCCCTTTTGGGAGAGGGGTCAGGGGTGAGGGCGCGAAGCTTAAGGCGAAGTCATTCTTAATCCTCCGTCGTGTTACCAAAGACAGTGGGCGTCACGGGTCGGGTCGTGCTTTGACCCTCACCCCCGGCCCTCTCCCAAAAGGGAGAGGGAGTCAATCGGAAATCGGAAATTTCAAATTG
The DNA here is from genome assembly GCA_033850605.1 of Blastocatellia bacterium. Lineage (GTDB taxonomy): Bacteria > Acidobacteriota > Blastocatellia > Pyrinomonadales > Pyrinomonadaceae > UBA11740. Next base: position 12,969 of record JAWWPL010000175.1, read on the forward strand.
GAAATGAAAAGGATGAAGACCCTTTTTCAAGACATTCGTTACGGCGTGCGGGTGCTGGCAAGGGCACCCGGCTTTACCCTGGTTGCGGTTCTCTCGCTCGCGCTGGGCATAGCCGCCAACACATCGATCTTCAGTGTGGTGTACGCTGTCCTTTTGCGGCCGTTGCCTTTCGCCGAGCCGTCGCAATTGATCGGAGTCGACGGCGGTGGCCATCTCATCAGGACCTTTACCGAATCTCCCGCGGACTTCCTGGCCACGAACCACGAAACAACTTCGTTCGAGAGTCTGGCCGCCTATGATAATGAAGGAAGCGTCAACCTGACGGAGGCTGGTGCGGCCGAACGGATTCTAACGACGCGAGTCTCGACCAATTTCTTTCCCACGCTCGGTGTGAACCCGCTGCTCGGGCGCAACTTTCTGACAACGGAAGGAAAGGTGGGCGCCGATCGAGTCGTGATTCTCGGTCATGGCCTCTGGCAGCGAAGGTTCAATGCGAACCGTGACGCAATCGGCAAGATGGTCAAGCTCAACGGCCAAAGCTTCAGCGTGATTGGCGTCATGCCTGAGGGATTTGAATTCCCCCAATACAACGGCAAGGCTGAGATGTTTGTGCCCTTGATCTGGCGTGACGATCTGATCGCCAAGGAAGGAATTTTCATTCAGGTCATCGGACGACTGAAGTCCGGTATTACGCTCGAGCGCGCGCAGGCCGAGATGAACACAATAACCCAGCGCGTTGAGTTGCAAGAGGGTTACAAGGTCGACCCGATACATCTTACTCTTCTGAGCTGGGAGTTTTCGAAGCACGTGGGCGCAGCCCTTTGGATTTTGCTTGGCGCGGTTGGATTCGTTCTGATGATCAGCTGCGCGAACGTGGCCGGACTGCTGCTGGAGCGCGCGGCCTCGAGACAGCAAGAACTTGCCGTTCGCTCGGCAGTAGGTGCGAGCCGCGCACGTTTGGTGCGGCAACTCCTGACGGAGAGCATTGTCCTGGCTTCGCTGGGCGGAGGCGTCGGCGTCCTGCTCTCGTGGCTCAGTCTGAATGCCCTGGTCTCAATAAGTCCGGTACAAATTCCACCGATCCATACGATTGAGATCAATCCCGCCGTGATGCTCTTTACCCTGGGTGCATCGCTGGTTACTGGAGTTGTTTTCGGTCTCGCGCCCTCCCTGCAATTCTCAAAACCTGACTTGAATGATCTGCTGAAACAAGGCGGTAAGGGCCTGACTGCCCGCGGATCGAGAGTGCGACAACTACTCATCATTTCCGAGTTGGCCATCGCGCTGGTTCTGCTGGTCAGCGCTACCTTGATGCTAAAGACCTTCAGGAATTTCATGTCACTGGACAAGGGGTTCGATTCGTCAGGCGTGCTCACGTTGGAAATCTCGCCGCCGAAAACCAAGTACAAGGACAAGAAACAGCAGGCGGACTTTTATCAAAGGATAATCGAAAGCATCAGGGATGTACCGGGGGTATTATCGGTCGGCGGTGCAAATCATATTCCGTTGGCGTCAAAGCAAGGGAGAATGATTGTCCCTCTCTATGTCGAAGGCCGACAATCGGGGGATCAGTGGCCGGCCAGCGGAGACTATCGCGTAATCAGTCCGGACTATTTTCGCGCTATGGGCATGACGCTGTTGAAGGGGCGCGCCTTCCAAAATCAAGACGACCAGAAATCCCAGCGCGTAGTTGTCGTCAACGAGGCGGTCGCGCGCCAACTTTTCCCCGGCGAAGATCCAATCGGAAAGCGACTGATAATTTTCGATGCCAAGGACAAGCCTTACGAGGTCATTGGCGAGGTTGCGGATACCAGGAACTGGGGACTCGCCGAGAAGCCAATGCCGGAGTTTTACCTTAGCTATCAGCAGTCAGCACCACCTTTTCTCGGTCTCGCGGTTCGCACCAAAGACGATCCGCGCAGGTTGATCGAAGAAATAAGACACGCGGTGGCGGCAATCGATCCGGATCAGCCACTCTACAACGTCATCACGATGGAGCAGGCTCTCAGCGATTCCATTTCAAAAGAGCGTTTTGCAATGTTCATGTTGGGGCTATTCGCGGCGATGGCTTTCATTCTGGCGATCGGCGGAATCTATGGAGTGATGTCTTATTCCGTCACCCAACGAACCCATGAGATAGGTGTGCGTGTGGCGCTCGGTGCGAAGGGGCCCCAGGTGGTGAGGATGATCCTGCGGCAGGGGATCATTCTGATCGTGATCGGGCTCACGATCGGACTGGCCAGTTCGTTTGCCCTCACGCGGGTCCTGGCCGGCCTGCTTTACGGAGTTAATCCTGCAGATCCGGCCGTGTTCTCCTTAGCCGCGATGCTGCTCGGTTTGGTTGCTCTCTTCGCTTGCTACGTCCCCGCTCGTCGCGCGTCGCGCGTGAATCCAATGGAGGCCTTAAGGTACGAGTGAAGGCTTTATTTGCCCGACTGCGCGTTTGCCAAGATGAGGTCAGTACCGAGAGCGGTAGCGACCGGGTTCTTCCCGTGCGATTCCGGCTCGAGTGTAGAGTTGCGACCCGGTCGCTACAGCTCTCGGTACTGACCTCGTCGCCGGACCGGGGCCTTAGGTTTGCGACGAGGGTTTGATTCGCTGCTCGCTTTGCGTTACGAATGAAGCGGCACAGACCTAACCAACCCTAATTGAGTCCGGTTTTGGATGGCTGGGCCGGAATGATCTAACACAGGAACCGTCCGACCGCTTATGCCCAAGATACTTATTGCCGACGATCAAGCCGACGTGCTTGCGGCCTTGCGTCTATTGCTGAAGGGCGAACGATTTCACATCGAAACTGCGTCATCGCCGGCCGGCGTCCTCCGAGCAATCGATACACAGGAACACGACGTCATCCTCATGGACCTGAATTATGCGCGAGACACCACCTCGGGCAATGAAGGGCTCGATCTGCTGAGCAGAATCCGCACCATAGATCCAACCTTGCCGATCGTTGTGATGACGGCCTGGGGCAGCGTGGATCTGGCGGTGGAAGCGATGCGGCGCGGCGCTCGGGATTTTATTCAAAAGCCATGGGACAACGCGCGGCTTCTGGCTGTGTTGCGGACGCAGATTGAATTAGCTGAAGCGCTGCGCCGCGGACGGCGTTTGGAAGCCGAGAACCTGGCCTTGCGCGACAGTGTCTCTGAGCCGGCCAGCGAGCTGCCGCAGATTGTGGCGGAATCGTCGTCGATGAAAGCAGTGCTTAATCTGGTCGACAGGATTGGACCGGCGGACGCTAACGTTCTGATTACCGGCGAGAATGGGACGGGAAAAGAAGTGATCACCCGCGCGCTGCATGCCATTTCGCCGCGCAAGTCCAAGCCGCTTATTTCTCTTAATGCCGGAGCTCTGGCTGAAGGAGTATTCGAAAGCGAATTATTTGGTCATGTGCGCGGCGCTTTTACGGACGCGCGCACGGACCGGGTCGGCCGGTTCGAACTCGCTGATGGCGGCACACTGTTTCTGGATGAGATCGCCAACGTGCCGCTCAACCTGCAGCCAAAACTCCTGCGCGTTTTAGAGACTGGACAATTCGAACGCGTCGGTTCTTCGAAGACGACGAAAGTAAACGTACGCCTGCTTTCGGCTACCAATGCCGACCTTCATAACGACGTGGCGCAGGGCAAGTTTCGTCAGGACCTGTTGTTTCGTCTGAACACAGTCGAAATTCACTTGCCGCCATTACGCGATCGTCAGGAGGACATTCCCGCGCTGGCCGAACACTTCCTGCGCCAGCATCGCGAACGCTATCGCCGATCGATTTTGGGTTTCGCTCCGGAAGCATTCAATGCCATGCGCGCGCATTCTTGGCCCGGCAACGTGCGCGAACTGGATCACGTTATCGAACGTGCCGTGTTGATGAGTTCGGGTCAGATTGTGACCGCCTTTGATCTGGCGCTGCAAACAACTCCTGACGCGCGCCTCTCAACTCGCCTGGAAGAAATGAGTCTCGATGACGCCGAGAGGTTGTTGATTACGAAAGCTCTGGCTCGCTTTGATGGTAACGCGAACCGCGCAGCGGAAGCTCTGGGCCTGAGCCGCAGCGCCCTCTATCGGCGTCTGCAGAAGTACGGATTGTCTTAAGTTCCAAGATGGAGCGCGGGCATCCTGTCCGCCTGAGCGCGCAGCGCGAACCTCCTCTAAAGGGAATTCTTCCTGCAAAGTCTGAGCGAGCTTCGCTCGCTGGCGGACAGGATGTCCGCGCTCCATTTGGTGAGTTATGATACCGCCGTGAGTACGCCAGCCAAGTTGCCAAAGCGCCCTACGACATTCGCCAGCCTCGATCCGGCTATCAAGCGCGGGGGCCGGATGAAGTTCGAAAGGCGGATCACGTTTCTGGCCCTGGCTGCGGGCTTTCCGGCGGTGATTCTCTGCGCGTTTCTCTTGTGGTATGACAGCTACTCTACGCGACTCCAGTGGACAGTCGATCTCATGCTGGTGCTCTTGTGGTTGGGGATCGCTTTCAATCTCAAGGCCCGGATCGTTCGACCCCTGCAAACTCTTTCAAATATTCTGGCGGCGATACGCGAAGGCGACTACTCAATTAGGGGCCGGCGTGCCGCCACCGGCGATGCTTTGGGCGAAGTCATGCTCGAAGTAAACGACCTCGGGCAAACTTTGCGTGATCAGCGGTTGGGCGCGCTCGAGGCAACGGCCCTCTTGCGCACAGTGATGAGCGAGATCGACGTGGCGGTCTTTGCGTTTGACGGTAACCAGCGTTTGAGATTGGTGAACCGGGCGGGCGAGAAGTTACTGGCCCAGCCCGCAATGCGTCTGTTGGAACGCACCAGCGACGAACTCGGATTAGCGAGCTGTCTGAATCGGCCGGACAACGCCCCGCAGACGATGCAGATGGTTTTCCCCGGCGGCGTGGGCCGCTGGGACATCCGGCGCAGCACTTTTCGCGAAGGTGGAGCCCAACATCAGTTGTTGGTGCTAACCGATCTGAGTCAAACGTTGCGCGAAGAAGAACGAACCGCATGGCAGCGACTGTTGCGCGTGTTGGGCCATGAGCTGAACAACTCGCTGGCGCCGATCAAATCCGTGGCCGGCAGTCTGGCGGATTTGCATCGCCGTCAGCCGAGACCGGCGGATTGGGACGACGACATGCAAAGGGGCCTGGAAGTAATTTCCTCGCGCGCCGATTCCCTGGCCCGCTTCGTCGAATCGTATTCCAAACTTGCACGCCTGCCACAACCAAAATTTGAGCCTTTGGACATTGGCGAACTCTTGCGCCGCGTGGCCAGCCTGGAAACCCGTTTGCCTGTCAACATCGTCCCCGGTCCTGATTTGATCATTCAAGGCGACGGTGTGCAGTTAGAGCAACTGCTGATTAATCTGGTGCGCAACGCGGTCGACGCTTCCATGGAGACTTCATCAGAGACCTCCTGTGTGGAAGTAAGTTGGGCGCAAAGCAATAGCCACATTGAAGTGTCGATCAGAGATGAAGGCCCGGGGCTGGCAAACACAGCGAACCTGTTCGTCCCTTTCTTTACGACTAAGGTTGGCGGGTCAGGCATTGGCCTGGTGCTTTCACGGCAAATCGCCGAAGCCCATGGCGGCACTCTTTCACTCGAGAATCGCCCCAGGTCGCATGGCTGCGAAGCTGTCTTAAGGTTGCCGCTTTGAGCTCTTATGGCCGGGTAAAACGATCCACGAAATACACGAAGCGGATTTCGTTTTATTCGTGCGATTTCGTGTGAATTCGTGGATCGTCCCCCACGTGAGCAAAAGGGAAACGTCAAACTAAAATCACGAGCGCACCCTCTGAGTCCGCCTGGATTGACACACCTAAAACCATCAACTAACATCCAAACAACGTTTACTTTTTATTCATAGACGGCGACCGCGCCGGCTTTCGTCAAGCGAACCTGCACGATGCAAGAGATCAAAGAAGCCTCTCCTGAAGACCAAGCCAAAGAACGCTGGGAAGAAGAAACCTTGAAGCCTGCTCTCGAGCGTCAAGGCGAGCGTAAATCCAATTTCCAAACTGTTTCTCTCGAAGAGATCAACCGGCTTTACAGTCCCGCGGATGTTGCCGGCATCGATTTGGATCGCGACGTCGCGTTTCCGGGCCAGTTCCCTTACACCAGAGGTATTCACGCGACCGGCTATCGCGGCAAGCTTTGGACCATGCGCCAGTTTGCCGGTTTCGGCACGCCCGAAGAAACAAA
>JAWWPL010000201.1:0-12944 GCA_033850605.1 Blastocatellia bacterium
TCCCGAAGGTGGTGCTGATGGGCTTTTGCTGGATTGCCTCCAAGAGGGTGGGGTTCCAATTTGGTTTCGGGTTCTGCCTGGAACAAAAGCGATCCACGAAACCACACAAAATCGGACGAACAAGCCGTTTATGCTTCGTGTATTTTCATGGATCGTCTTACCTGGCAAGGAAAATTCTCAAAAAGAGGACTCTCCTCCACCAAGAGTCCCCCGCTGGACAGTGGCGCGACCAAAGTGTTAACTTCTCGGAGGTAATTTCAAGTTTTTGCGGTTGGCCTTGTCTTATCCAAAAGGTCTTACTGCGGTCTGGGAGGGCCATCTTTAGCAGTGTTAGCACGAGAAGCAAAAGAAAAAATTGTGACCGACTATCGGGCACATGATACGGATACGGGTTCCGCCCCGGTTCAAATCGCGCTGTTGAGTCAGCGCATCAACGAACTCACCGAGCATTTCAAGATTCACAAGAAAGACAATCATTCCCGCCGGGGCTTGTTAAAGATGGTCTCGCAGCGACGGAGTTTGCTCGATTATTTGAAGCAGACGAACATACAGCGCTACCACGAAGTCGTGGGCCGGCTCGGCTTGCGCCGTTAGTTTTTCATTGATCAATTGTTGGACGAAAACATAGAACAAAAAGCAACGAGAGAATCTTCGAGTCTCTGATTTAGAAAAAGTGCGCGTCAATCGAAGAGCCTGAGCCCGAGCCGAACGTGACGGCGATTTAGGGAGCCAGGTGACGCGTACGGCCTTACAAAACTGAAGGCGGCGAGAGCTTCACGGCCAGGCTCTCCCGCCTTCTGTGTTTTCAGCATGAATTTCACGCCGCAACCGATCGCAGACAGCGAAGGCCCGGCAAGTAACTAACCCAAACCGCAGCGGACGAGACGCTGCGTGCCTGCCCCAGCGGTGGGCGTCGTCAAAAGGAGACGAACGAAAATGACAGTAAAGAAGTATCTGAAGGAATCGATTCGAGTTGGCGAGCGCGAGCTCAGTGTCGAAGTTGGCCGCGTGGCCAAGCAAGCCGACGGATCCTGTGTGATCCGATACGGCGATACGATGGTTTTATGTGCCTCAGTTGGGGCGTTAACCACCCGCGAAGGCATCGACTTTTTCCCGCTCACCGTGGAATATCGCGAGGCTAATTACGCCGCCGGACGCATTCCGGGAAACTATTTTCGCCGTGAAGGCCGCCCCACTGAAAAGGAAGTACTGACCAGCCGGATGATCGATCGGCCCTGCCGCCCGTTATTCACTGAGGGTTATCGGAATGAAACACAGGTTATTGCCTCAGTAGTTTCGGCCGATCCGGACAATAACCCGGACGTAGTAGCGATTACCGGTGCTTCGTGCGCCCTCTATCTTTCCGACATTCCTTTTACCACTCCGATCGCCGGAGTGCGCATCGGGCTTATCGACGGACGTTACATAGTGAATCCGACTTACGACGAGATTCGCGAATCAAAGCTGAATCTGGTCGTGGCCGGGACCGAAGAAGCGATCGTCATGGTCGAAGCCGGAGCCCAGGAAGTGTCTGAGGCGATTATGGTCGAGGCTTTGATGCTCGCTCATAAGGAGATCAACCGGCTCTGCCGCTGGCAGAAAGAACTCTACAAAGCTCTGGATATTCAGAAGCGCCCAGTCGAAGCGCCGGTGCTGAATGAAGAGATGATCGGTGAGATCGAGCGCAATTATGCCGATCGCTTACGGGCAGCGTTGGATACTTCGGGGCAGGAGAAGCGCGCGAGTTATGCGGCTATCGATGCTCTGAAGAAGGAAGTCGTCGAAAGCTATCCCGAGGACCAGCCCGAACGGCGGCTGCTGGCCAAAAAGTCCTTTGATCATCTCAAGGAAAAGATTGTCCGCGACGATATTCTGAACCATCGCCGCCGGCCCGACGGCAGGCGCTTCTCAGAAATTCGGCCCATCACGTGCGAAGTTGGTTGGTTGCCGCGCACCCACGGTTCGGCGCTGTTTACTCGCGGCGAGACGCAGGCGTTGGTCACCACGACCCTGGGCACGAAAGAAGACGAGCAGTTCATGGACGATATCGAGAAGGGCGAGGTCAAACGCCGCTTCCTGCTGCATTACAACTTCCCGCACTATTCGGTCGGTGAAGTCGGGCGTTTTGGGTCCTCTTCACGCCGAGAGATTGGACATGGCGCATTGGCCCGCAGGGCCCTCGAGGCAGCGTTGCCGGATGACACCGTGTTCCCGTACACCATCCGCATTGTCTCGGACATCACTGAATCAAACGGTTCCTCGTCAATGGCCAGTGTGTGCGGGGGAACAATGTCCATGATGGATGCCGGGGTGCCCTTGAAAGCGCCGGTAGGCGGCGTGGCCATGGGCCTGGTGATGGAAGGGAACAAGTACGCAATTCTGACCGACATCGCCGGCGCTGAAGATCATTACGGCGACATGGATTTCAAGGTCGCCGGTACCGCCGAAGGAATTACCGCCCTGCAAATGGATATCAAGATTGCCGGTGTCAATTCACAGATTATGGCGGAAGCTCTGGAACAGGCCAGGAAGGGACGCCTCTATATTCTGAACGCGATGCAGCAAGCGCTGGCCGAACCGCGCGCGGAGATTTCATTGCTGGCGCCTAGAATCATCAAAATCAAGATCAATCCCGATAAGATTCGCGACGTGATCGGACCAGGCGGCAAGGTCATTCGGGCTCTGGTTGAAGAGACGGGAGCCAAGATCGACGTCGAAGACGACGGCACGGTTTCGATTGCAACTGCCGACAGTGCGGCCGCCGAAGCCGCAGTCGCACGGATTCGCGGCATTACCGCCGAGGCGGAAGTCGGCCAGACCTATGTTGGTACGGTGAATCGAATTGTGGACTTCGGCGCTTTCGTCGAAATCTTCCCCGGCACTGATGGCCTGCTGCACATCTCAGAAATCGCAGATCGACGCATCCGCGACGTCCGGGATGAGCTGCGTGAAGGCCAACAGATAATGGTCAAATGCATCGGCAAAGACGGCAACAAGATTAAGTTGTCCCGTAAAGCCGTGCTCAAAGAGGAAAACCAACTGGGCGGCGAAGCCCCCAGACTTGAAGAACAAGAAGAAGAAGCCTAGAGAACCCGAGCAAGCGGGCGGGGTGCCAAAACACCTCGCCCGCTTCCTAAACCCGCTCCAGTATTGGGTTAAATCCTTTTCTGAAACTGGAATACCCTCCGCATTAACTCTCTTTCCCTAACAGGTAAAACAAGCCCCCGAGGGTTTGCAGTCTTGTACCTACGGCAGACTGTCCCCGCTGTGTCTCTGAATTAATAGATATTTCAGATTTGGGACGCGTACAGTGACGAATCAGAATTGCCGTTTGAAAGTCTTGAGGAGGGAGTTCCTAACAAATGAGGACTCGAGTTTTTCGACCTATCGCGACGTTCGTTAGCTTGTTGCTGTTAGCGGCAGTACCCGCGCAAGCTAGTCCAATTAAATTCGCAGACGTCGTGAACGTAATGGGCGACCTGCAAAACGGTGGCCAGCTTCAGCGGATTCGGTTGCGAGCAGTCGCACAGGATCCGAGCGTCTCGGGGACTACGACCAATTCGTCAAAGTCTTCCACCGCTCCGATCGCTCCGGCTGCTGAAGGTGACCCACAGTTGGCGTCATCGTCTCTGGTTTCCAACAACGAGGCGCTCGCGCCCACGCTGGTGGCCGGTATTGAAGTCGCACCCCAACAACCCCAGAGCGACGTTCAGGTGTTCCAGCAGGACAACGTCGATGGTACGATTTGCGATTGTGGCGAGATTCCGGCCGTGGGTGGCGGTTTCCCCAAGTGGCCGTTCCTGGCCCTGATTCCGCTCATCTGCCTGACTGGCGTTTGCTTCCACCACGAGAAGCCGCCCCCGGAGGAAACCCCGCCCGTTCCTGAGCCAGCGTCACTGTTGTTGTTCGGTTCCGGAATTGTGGCCCTGAGTGCAGGTGCGCGACGTCGCTATGCGAAGATGCGCGCCAGCAAACAAGCAGCAGCCACGACGGAGGTCTAACGATGAACACGAAAAAATTCATGGTTACCATTCGCCCCAACTCAGCCGTCATCAAAGCCGCGGTCACAATAATGATCGCTTTGACTTTCGGTCTGGCCTGCACTTCGACGACTGCATACGCGAAGAAGAAACGCGTTAAGTATGGCACGATCGAAATCACGACGAACCCAGGTGGATTCCCCTTGCGGATCGATGGGAAGCCGGAAGGCGACACCTCGACCACGATTCGAGTAATCGAACTCGAGCCGGGTCGTCACAACCTGGAAATCCTTTTACCTAACGGTGGACGTTGGGTGCGCGACTTTGATGTCGAACGGGGACGCAAACTTTGCGTAAATCTTAACTATCATCCGAAGCAGTACACGCTCGCCAAGTCTCCTTGCCCCTATCCCGTTAACGTCTCGGCGCCGGTCAGCGTTAATGATGGCGACTTGATTACGTTCACGTCTGATGTCGCGTACGGCGGCTCAGCAGCTCTTAATTACACGTGGACGGTCTCTCCATCCGAAGCCAGAATTGTTAGCGGCGCCGGCACGGCAACGATCACGGTGGACTCCACCGGTCTCGGCAATCAGCGCGTCTCAGCCACTCTGGTAGTTGACGACGGTTCAGGCGATGCCCTGTGCCGGCAGCAGGCCCAGGCTTCAACCGAGATCATTCTGAAGAAACCACCAGTGCCTGAATGCAGGCCTTTCGACCAGTTCCAATCGGTGGCCTTTGACGATGACAAGGCTCGCTTGGACAATCTGGCAATTGAACTCCAGGGCGCCCCGGACAACCAGGCCTACATCATCGTCTATGCCGGGCGGACCAGCCGCGCCGGTCAGGCAGATAAGCTGGGCCAGCGCACTATGGACTATCTCGTGAATCTGCGTGGGGTCGATGCGCGACGAATCATCGTTATCAACGGTGGCTATCGTGACACTGACTTCATCGAAATCTGGATCTGCCCGCCGGGAGCGAAAACTCCGCAGCCGACGCCGACCGTACAACCGGGCGACGCGCAGCCTGCGCAGGAACGCACTCGGCCCAGACGTCCACGCCGTCGCGGCGAGGAGTAAAGACCACTCTTAACATGCGCCCTTGAATGTGGGCCTTCCGAAAGCAGGTGATAACGCTCTTTGTTGTCACCTGCTTTTTTCATTGCTGGGCGGATTCAGCGATCTTCCTCGGGTGTTGTGTTTATTTCAAAGCGATCGCCGATGTGGGGCGTTAGCAACACAGTCTTACCTCAACCACCCCGATTTGCTTTTATTTGACGTTTTCTCAGACTCTGTGTTAAGAAAGTCAGTGTAGCCTTCCCCTGTTTTCAAATCCCCTTGCGATGATCTAAGAGCCCCTGAAACCGTTTGTAAGTAGAGGTATATTCGTTTAAGGAGGGTTGAGATGGGTGACAATGGCGATGGAGGCGGCAGCAGCGCTGGAGTTGTGGCGGTGCTGGTTATATTTGTGATTGTGATAGTGGCGGCGTTCTTTGCATATAGAGGCGGGTTGTTTGGGGGAAAGAAAACTCAGGTCGATATCAACGTAACGACTCCACAGAAGTAGATGTTTGAGGATTCGCTTAGGAATCAGAATTGGGTTGTTTACCTGATTCCAGGAGACGATGCGAAGTTTTCGTGTCCGTCAGCTCGTCGAGGTTCAGGCGAGTTCCGCCGCCGGCGTCTGAATACAAGGCTGCCTGCTGGGCCCGCCGGTGGCGGAATAACAAAGCGCCGAAAAGAGTTCCTGCACCCAGGCAAATCAACAGTGACAGGCCTGAGCTCTTGAGCACGGCGATCAGAACTCCGGCGGTAGTTTGGGCCAGATATCGCTCGACGCGAGCTTCCAGATACGGATCGTCACCCAACCACTGGACGACCTGTTCGTACTTCACCTGATCGATCAACCCGCTGGCAGTCTTTTCATCCGGGGCGTTAAAAACAAAAACCGAGTAGTTACCGACTCGGCGATAACTCGTCGGGGTCGGCTGGCCCTGAGTTCGCAACTCCTGAATCTTTGCCAGCATGCGCTGATCGTTGTCGATTGAAAATTGCGGAGTGGTGAATTCGACAATCAACAGTTGCGACGGACCGTAATTCGCCACCACTGCCTCAGTCCCGCCTTCGAAAGTTATCGCATTTAGGATAGGTTGATTGGGGATGGCATCCAGCAAGGAGTCTTTATTGACGACGTACACAGCATCGCGCTGCGCCCCTTTCCAGTCCGGTAAGTGCTTAACCAGAACCGGTACGTCACCTTCGCCGGGATCCAGAGTTGCAGCGAACAAACGTGCCAGCGCGGTCGCCTGATCGGGCCGCTTGCCTGGCTCGAATCTGATGCTGACCAAGTTTGCCCCTTTGCAAAAGGTCAATCCCAGCCCACGGATGAAAGCGCTTGCGGTGCCAATCCTTTCCGCTGGCCCGGATGGTCCGGCGCCATCTTCGCGCAAGTGCTTCCGCAAAAGGGTAAGCTGCGAATAAGCTGCCGCATCGTTTTCGAATTTACTTAACGTGACGCCTAGTTTCTCTCCCTCAGACGACGCGTATTCCGTTGTGGCGAAGCCACGACGCCCCGCCTCCGGTCCACTGTCAGTTAAGCCTGGGGATTCCTTATTGAGGACGCTGATCCGGCCGTTTTGATGAAAGCCACCCAGGTTGGAGGGAAAGATCTTCGCTGGATCCGGCACCGGCGGATCCGCAAGAACTATCGACGCGGATACTGTCAAAGAGACCACGGTCAGGAGGTTAGTCGCGAATGTTCGGAAAGCTGTTTTCGAGAAAAGAGACAATCCCATGCCATCCCTTAGAAACCGATACATCGATAAATGTTTCCTGAGTCGCGATATTAGAATAATACTGAGAGTTTACTGCCAGCGCCTGAGCGTGCGCAAAATCAGGTCTGCATACTGGCGCGGACTATTGATATTGTGAAGAATCGTCGTCCCGCCGACTTCGCTGGCATTGTCGATCACCACATCCCCGAAACCCAGCATCCGCTGCAGGATTGAGGCCGACACCGTGACGTCCTGGATCTTGGAGAGGGGAATATTGCGAGTGGTGCGCGCGATCAGCCCATGGTCGATCTCGATCTTCGAATCCGTCAGTGTGTAGCGAACCATATTGCGCTTCAGATGGTAATAGGCGGGGATCAGGAGCAGCGCCAATGCGATTGGCAGCGAAACATAAAGGGGTATGTCTATGAAGCGAACCATTGCCAGCACTACCGTCAGCAGAATTGCACCTACGATGGCCGCGACGTAACCAATCTTTATGAAAAGCATTGTGGGCCGGACGGTGAAGATTACCTTTTCAATGTCGTCATCGTCATGATGCGCCGGGACGGTAAACTGTGGCCGCGCAATCCTGGTCTCTTCCGCGTCGGGTGCGGCCGCGCCGCACTGATCGCAAAAGCGGCTGTTGGGGTTTAGAGTTGATCCACAGTTGGCACAGAGCATAACAAGGGAACTCCCATCTCATTAACGGAAACGCTCAGGTTTGGTTCCATGATACATAAAGAAAGGGCGTCCCGAAATGAAAACGAGGCGACTTCGCCGTTTCGGCGCGTCGCCTCGCTTCCCAGATAAATGTCCCGCTTTGTTATTGGCTGGTCAGCTGCAGCCTTCCGTCGGGCAGTCGCACGGTTAAAACGCTCCGCTCGTAAATCGTCAGAGGCACGGATTGCTTGCCCTGAAGTTTCGCCAGTTGGGCCGTTGACACGGGCGCTGCGTAAAGCGCCGCATTGGGATCGCGCAGTACCGAGTACCGCCGCGAGATTCTTCGTACATATTCCTGCGTTTCAGCGTAGGGAGGAATGCGCCAACCGTATTTCTCAACCGCGCCTTCACCGGCATTGTAGCCGGCGAGCGTGAGATTTACATCTCCGTCGAACCGATCGAGTAGAAAGCGAACATAACGCGCGCCCCCTTCGATATTCTGTCTGGGATCGAAGATATTCGTAACCCCAAAACGTACGGCGGTACCCGGCATTAATTGCATCAAGCCACGCGCCCCCTTGGGCGAAATCGCGTGCGACTTGAAACTCGATTCCTGATGCATGATTGAATAAAGCAAGAGCGGATCGATTCCATTCCTGGTTCCGGCGTCGATCATATAGCCGTCGATTTGCGCATTGCCGGTCGTATAACCGCGCAGAGGTGAATCGCTGCTAAGTGACGGTGTGGTGAACGGAGCATACGACAGCACGGTACGCTTGAGTGTAGTCGCGGCATCCTTCAGCGTGGTCACAATACTGTGATTGGCGGCCGTCTTATTGGACGGGTCGATCTTCTTTCCTCGTTGCGATCGAGGGCTGGGCAGAGGTGCGGCCGGCTCGACATAAACCTGCACACCATTCCTTGTATCAAAGTTATCGAATGAGTAGGAAGCCCTCTGGGCGAGGGCGGGTACACCAGTGAAGATTAGCACGAGTGCGGCCAGGGGGAATCTTGTCATGATCAGCTTTGGAAGTCCTCTCTCGGATTCTCGTCGGTGGGTGTCTCGGGTGCGGCTATCAGCAGCTCCGAACGAAGCTGACCTATAGTACCAGAAACTGTTTAAAGTATGCCAACCATTTTGAGCGCGCCTGCCAACCGGCTTATTTGCCACGATTACAGCAAAGGCCCCTTAACCTCGACGGCTCTTTCACCTGACTAAAAACGCCCTTTTTGTGGTTGACAGCGACGATATGATTGCGGCTCAGAGCAGCTGATCCAGGTAACGGCTTTATCATTTTCGCGCACCAAGCGCCTCTAGATACCAAGGAGAATGAGATGAAAAAACTTGTGTTGATTGTGCTCTCACTGCTGTTGGCCTTTACGCTCACGGCGGCAACGCAGAACAAGAACGCGAACAAGAGCACGAACGGTTCGACGAGTACTAATAAGACTCGAAAGCCGATCTTTCGGGCCACCGCCGACCAGGTGAAACAGGCCCAGGTGATTCTCAAACAACGCAGCTTTTACAACGGCGAGCAAACGGGCAAGCTCGGCGCCGACACTCGCGATGGGCTCAAGAAATATCAGCAGGCGGAGAGTCTCAAGGTGACCGGCACTTTGAACAAGGTGACCCTTGAGAAGATGGGAATCGCTCTTAACGACAAACAAAAAGTGATGTAAGGACGGACTGTGGGATTGTGCAGTTTGCCAAGTGGCCCGAAACGCGTCCGAGCGTAGCGAAAGAAGTGCTTGTTACAAACCGGGAGCGGTAGCGACCGGATGTTACAGTCAACCTTGAAATTCATTGCGCTTTTAGGACGCAGTTGGGTTTTTGCATGCGGTCGCTACCGCGGTTCTGTAACGACTTGCGCTTGCTGCAAATAATGGCATCGACCAGCTGAAACTGACACTGCAGCAGTAGTGGGATTGTGCTCTTCGAAGTTATTTCAGTTCGGCTCGGCCGCTACTGGTTTCAAGGAATCAGGCTGCAAGGAATCTACACTTGCAGCCTGATTCAATTACCTAGCCGCGCTTTCCAAGTCCTTACAGGAATACTCGCTACTCAGTGCGCACATATTCAGCGCCGATGTCTTCCAACAGGGTTTCCAGCTTCTCAACTTCATCGCTGGTTTTGGCTTCGACGCCTAACAAGATTCCACCGCCGCGCACGCCCGTGTCATAGACCTTGGCATGATGTTCGGGAATGCCCGTACCGATCAGTAGGCCTATCAAGCCACCGGTAGCGCCGCCCGCGCCTGCTCCGGCCAGGGCCGCGGCAATGGGACCCGCGATAAAGAGTCCTACGCCGGGAATCGCGATCGTTGTTCCGACAGCGGCGATCGCCAGCAACACGGCGCCGACCGTCCCGCCGATCGCTCCGCCGACCCCTGCACCGTCGACCGCGTGCGATTTTGTCTGGACGGCAAACTCTTTGTTTTTTGTGGAATCCGACATCAACACGCTGATGTCGTCACGCGTGTAACCGCGTTTGATAATCGCATCAACTGCCGCTTCGGCGGCCGCCCTGGTTTTGAAAAGTCCGCTAACGAAAAGCTTCGACATGGATCATCCCTCCTCGGATGCAAATCATTCCTTAGGTAATTTTCTTAAAGCGGGGAAATCACAAACACACTTCCGATCTGAATCGGCGGCGCGTCTTGCTTTAGTTTTGGGGGAATAATATCTTGCGGCCAGCAGCGCGCCCGTGTCAAACAGGAGTTACGTGATCTCATTAAGAACTGCCTGTAGCTCGACCGGTAGCGGCGCCGTAAATCGCAATTCTTCTTTCGTTCGTGGATGACGAAAGCCTAATTGCTCTGCATGCAGGAACTGGCGGCCCAGGCTTGCGATTGCCGATCGCAGCTTCTGATCGGGAATGGTCTTGTCACGGCCGCTACCGTAGGCGTCGTCACCGACAACCGGATGTTTTAGCCAGGACAAGTGCACGCGGATTTGATGAGTACGGCCAGTCTTCAATTCAACGTTCAGCAGCGTGAATCGTTCGAAGCGCTTGCGGACCCGGTATATTGAAATGGATGGGCGCCCTCCGCGCACCACTGCCATGCGAGTCCGGTTGCCCCGGTCGCGCGCGATTGGCTGGTCGATTTGGCCGGTCCTCTTTTCGACGTGACCATGCACCAGGGCTACATAAGACTTAAAGATTTCGCGGTCGCGAAATTGATCGGCGAGATCTTCATGGGCCGATTCCGTCTTGGCCACTACCATCAGACCTGAAGTTCCCTTATCCAGCCGGTGCACAATCCCCGGCCGCACCACTCCACCCGAGGTTGAAAGCTGCGCGAAATGAAAGGCGAGGGCGTTTGCCAATGTTCCCGACATAACGCCTGCAGCCGGATGAACTACGATCCCCGCCGGTTTGTTCACCACGATCAACTCATTGTCTTCATAGACAACGTCGAGTGGAATATTTTCGGGTGAAAACGATGTCGATGGAGGCGGAGTCAGTTCGACTTCGATTTCGTCGTTCAGGCGTAGTTTGTAGGAAGACTTGACGGTGTGGCCGTTCACCAGAACATCGGCCTCTTCGATAAGGCGCTGGAGTCGTGCCCGGCTCCAACCCTCAACGTGCGACGCCAGAAACGCGTCCAGACGTTCACCTTCATTGCTGGCCGCGACCGAAAGGTGCAAGGACGGATTTTCGCTCGGCGCGATGAAGTCTGGTGCGGTCACTGCTTGCACGGGGTAATCACGGCGTTCGTAGCGAGACGATCGTGAATGAATTTGTCGACCTCAGCCTCGACCAGTTCGCCGTTGACGACCCACGCCTTTTCCATGAGCACGTCGCCGTTCGAGTTGCACTTCGAAGGTTCGAGGAAGATATTCCAGGGCGAGCCCCACTTGCGCGTATCGCCGGTCAACTGGCGGTAAGCATAGTGCGAGGTCTTGTCGCGGTCCTCGCGCGATTCTGATTCACTGACTACCGGATAAGGCGCGCCGGTCGGACCAAAATAAGCTTTCACGTCGTCGCGGGTTCCGTATTCACTGACGCCTATGATCTCGAAGCCTTGCGACTTGTACTTCTGATACAGGCTCGCGGCCACCGGCGCTTCATTTTTCCAGTTCGGGCACCAGGGAGCGAAATAAAGCACCATTACCAACTTCTTGCCCTGCATTAGAGAGCGCAGTTCGACGGGCTTGTTACCGGCAAGATCGTTGAGCGTCCAGTTTTTGTAGCTAACAGTTTTCTCTACCAGCGGCGAATACTCGTGGCTCTGCGCGCGCAGCGCGGTGGGGGCAAGGGCCAGCAGAAAAATAATCAGGAACAGCTTTTTCATAACATTACTCCATAACCAAAATCTTAACAGTTAATTTTTTTTCGCGGTGGGCGGTGATTCATCCAGCAGCGGCTTTAAGGCCGCTTCAAATCTCTCGCGAGAAGTTTGGCCGATGAATTTCTGACGAATCCGTCCTTGGCGATCGAGCAGGTAGCTCACCGGTAGTCCCGGCCCGTTGCCGAACTTGGCGCCGATTTCTTCCGCGCCGCGAATGATCACATAGTCCTGTTTGATGTCCTTTTGAAAACTACGAATGGCATCCGGGGTGTCCACGGGTGACACAGTGGCGCCTACGATCGAAAAACCGCGCGCCGTGAGATCGCGCTGCATGGCATTGAATTCTGGAATCTCGGCCCGACATGGCCCACACCAGGTTGCCCAAAAGTTGAGCAGCACAACTTTTCCATGTAACGACGCCAGCCGGAATGACTGGCCTTCGAGAGTTTGGAATTCGACTTCAGGGGCCAATGAAAAAGTCGTGTTTGCTGGGGTTGGGGTCTTGGCGTTCTCTTTGAATTTCAAGATGCCTTCCAGGTTAGGCAACATTCCGGCAAGTCTGGAACTCGCCAGCAAACTATAATAACCGGTGCCAATAAGGCCACCTAAAAGAATCAGGACGATGCCGGAAACAACCTCGACTTTATGCAAGTGTCGCCGGAACTTCGAATAGAAGCCCAGAAAGGCATTCATCGTCACACCCGTGGCCAGGAATGGAACGGCCAGCCCGGCTGAATAAAAAGTACCGAGGACGAGTCCGCCTTTCCAGCCGCCGGTTGACGCTGCCAGTAACATAATCCCGCCGAGGATCGGGCCTATGCAGGGTGTCCAACCAGCCGCGAAGGCGATGCCCAGGGTCAACGATCCCAAAACGCTGCTGGGTCGCTCACTGGAAAACTGCCGCGTGTCTCTGTACAGCCACTTGATCTTCAGCAACCCGATTAGATGCAATCCAAAAACTACAATTACCAAGCCGCCGACAATTCGCACCCAGCGGTTACCGAGGACTGACGGACCAACCAGACCGGCCGTCACCCCCAAGGTAATGAAAATCACGGACAAGCCAATATTGAACGCGATCGAATTGATTAAGACTGCTAGCAGGGCGCCGCGGCGAGACCCACCCTCGCCCTTCAAATGGTCGATGCTTACTCCCGACATCAGCGAGAGATAGCCAGGAACCAACGGAAGGACGCAGGGGGACAAGAACGAAAAGATTCCGCCCGCGAAAGCGAT
>JAWWPL010000204.1:0-12186 GCA_033850605.1 Blastocatellia bacterium
TTAGAGTTCAAGCTTCAACTTGCGCCGGCATAAACAACCTAAAAGGTCGAACTCTGAACTCTTACTGATCCGGATCAGGTTACGTAGTATATGCCTTTTGGCCCGTGTCCTGCTCCCATTTATAAAAACCCTCGCCGCTTTTCTTTCCCAGCTTTCCTTCGCTGACCATTCTCCGCAGAATGTCGGGCGCCCGAAAGGCTTCCGAACCTAGTTTTCCGTGCAAGTATTCAGCGATGTGTAAACGCACATCAAGTCCCACCAGATCGGTCAGGCGCAAAGGGCCCATCGGGTGGTTATAACCGAGTTCCATGGCGGTGTCGATGTCGCGCGCGCTGGCCACGCCCTGCTCAACCATGCGCATAGCCTCTAATCCCAGAGTCACGCCGAGACGGCTGGACGCGAACCCAGGAACATCGCGCACCGTGATTGGCTCCTTCTTCATGCGGCTCGCCACCTCGCGCACGATCGCCACGACCTCGGGGCTGGTCTGACTACCGACGACGATTTCAACCAGTCGCATAATGTGCACCGGATTGAAGAAGTGCATGCCGACCACGTTTTGCGGCCTGGATGAAGCGGCGGCAACTTCGCTGATCGAAAGTGACGAGGTATTCGTCGCGAAGATACACTCATCAGCAAGCAGCGGTTCAGCTTCGCGCAGCAGATTTCGCTTCAAGTCGAGGCTCTCAGGCGCAGCTTCTATGACCAGATCGGCACTGCCAATTTCTTCCAATCGCGTTACGCACCGAATGTGCTGCAACGTTTCGTCCCGATCCTGCTCAGAGATCTTTTTAAGTTGAATTGCTTTGGCAAGGTTCCGTTCGATCGATCGCACGCCGCGAGCCAGCGCATCCGCACTGACGTCCCGCATAATCACGGGATAGCCCGCAGCCGCTGCCACCTGCGCAATACCATGACCCATGGTGCCCGCGCCAAGCACGGCTATGCTGTTAATTGGGCGAGCCGCCGCCATGTTATTGTTTTCGTCCGAGCTTGTGATCAAAATGCTCTCGAAAAACGTGGCCGAACCTGGAAATGTGGATCCTGATTGAGGCCACGGGTCTGGCTGGGGCCTGCCTGGTTCGACTAACTCGTACAGTCCTAGTTATACTATACGGGCAACCGAAAACGCCAATACATTTCCTGTGAACTGAGACTTCCCCGAAACCGGGTCGGAAAGGAGACCAACCCAGCTTGGCCAAAGAAGAACTTCGTCGTCAGGTCGTGATCATCGGGTCTGGACCAGCCGGACTAACTGCCGGAATCTACACCGCGCGAGCAAATCTCAACCCTCTGTTGATTGATGCGCCTGCTGATACTGAGAGGCAGACGACGCCGGGCGGACAATTAATGATCACCACCGACGTAGAAAACTATCCCGGCTTTTCCGAGGGGATTCAAGGGCCGGATTTGATGGTTGAGTTTCGCAAGCAAGCGGAGCGGTTCGGCACTGAATTTCTGGAAGACTGGATTACCGACGTCGATCTTCAGGAGCGGCCCTTCACGCTCGAAACCAACAATAAAACTATCAAGGCGGATACCTTGATCATCGCTTCAGGGGCATCCGCGAAGTGGCTCGGTATTCCCGGCGAGGCCAAAACGCCGTTCGGCTTTGGGGGCAACGGAGTCTCGGCCTGCGCCACGTGTGATGGCCCGCTGCCGGCCTTTCGTAACAAGCACCTGGTGGTCGTCGGCGGAGGTGACACCGCGATGGAAGAGGCGACCTTCCTGACTCGCTATGCCAAACGCGTTTTCGTGGTTCACCGACGGGACAAGTTGCGCGCGTCAAAGATCATGCAGGAAAAAGCGTTTCGCAATGACAAGATCGAGTTCATCTGGAATACAGATGTGACCGCGATTATCGGCACGCACGAGCAGGGAGTAACCGGCGTGGATCTGCGAAACGTTGAGACCCGGACGGAATCCGTATTGAATTGCGATGGAGTCTTTATCGCCATAGGCCACAAGCCTAATACTGATCTATTTAAGGGTCAGATAGACATGGACGCCGTTGGTTATTTAATCACTAACGGCCATTCGACTGGCACAAACATTCCCGGCGTTTTTGCCTGTGGCGACGTTCAGGATTCAGTCTATCGCCAGGCAGTTACCGCCGCCGGCACGGGCTGCATGTCCGCCATCGACGCCGAACGCTTCCTGGATCACTTGCCGATTGAGTTGCCGAGCGGCGAGGAAGTCACCATCGAAGGCGAGCACATCACACCGGATCACAAGTTGATCATCACGCCGTCTGGTGAGGTGATTTCGAATGAACCGTAGGTCATTCGTGAAGGTGAAGGAAGAATCCATCCGATCAATTTGACTGACCCTGACTGCGCCGACTGGTTTTACGCAAGAAGCGTCTCCCAGACAGAACCGGGAGCGGTAGCGACCGGGGTTGCGCCAGTTACCCGCTTGCTACCGCAAGCCGTTCCGTAACCGCGTGCTTACTTTCGGTAAAGCCTCACAGACTTCATCACTTCCTAGGCTTCACAACAACACAATCGAATCGTCTTTAGGGCGTCGAATTGGCTCCGGCCCAGGTTCCAGGGACGCGGGTGCTTCCGGAATGAAAGTCGATTCACCGCGCCTGAGCGGACAGAAGTCACAGTAGTAGCCGGTACTCTCTTTACGGTCTGCACACTCGTTGCACTCCAGGGCCTGGCCTGCTTTCATCAAAGCGTCGAGCAATGGAATCAGACGACGTCCGCGTTCGGTCAGTTCATATTCGACCCGCCGCGGCAGGCCACCATAATTATTTCTCAGGATCAGCTCGTCCTGTTCCATCTCTCGCAGGCGGCCCATCAATGTACGGCTGCTAATTGGATGCAGGTCTTCAAGCAATTCGGTGGTGCGCTTGGGGCCGGCGAACAGATCACGGACCACCAGCATGGTCCACTTGTCACCAATCAATTGCAACGCCCCGGCTATCGGACAGCCATCGATCTTACGTCGTCTCAATCTGGTTTCCTTTCGCCCGCCAATGGGCCGGCCCAATATAATACTTCGACGTTGTTCGAACTGTCGCTTTCAACCTTTGCGACCTGGGACTTTGAAAGCGTGGAATAGGCTGAGATTACTAGTTTCTAAACCGAACTGGCAAGAATCTTGCCGAGCGCAGTTATCCTAATTCAGGTTGCAGGTTGGTTCGTTCGGTGGGTGAGAGCTGTTGAAGTGGGTGCGAGGGCCAACCCCGGCTTAATGCTGGAGCGTTACTCGGCTCGACCAGAGTCGCGTCCACATTGCTCTTGAGGTGTTCTGCAATTTCAAATGGATCCTAATGTCTGGTAAAACAGATCACTAAATGGGACAACCCGAAGCGGTGGGAGCTTCGGGTTGTTGTGGTTTCAGCTCGCAGTGAATTCCACTGACTTCTTTTCCCCTGCCTGCTGTCACCGTCGCCGTGGGGTAAATCGAATTCTGTGTTGACGTAAGAGCTGGCGATTAGAGCCCTTTCGTCTTTTCCAGCAAGTCTTAGAGCGATTAACGTGCCGGAGTTGACCCAGGAGTAGGAGATGCTGCTAACAAACTGACTCACGGTAACTTAGTGGATGGTCGGACTTACAAGAGCGAGGCTGTGGGCGGGGCGCAATGATATCAGAACTGATAGGCCGCTATCAGTTGCGATATGCTAAACTCCGCCTCAAATAAAGTTCTATCAAATCAAAGGAATCTAGCGCGGGCTCCCTATCATATGAATCCCAGACTGATTGCTATCAATGGCACACTCAAGGGCAGCACCTTTCCTCTAAATACGGATCAGATTTCGATCGGGCGGGAGTCCGCAAGTTCCATATCTTTAAGCCACAACTCAGTTTCGCGGCGTCACTGTCTTATCGAACGGAAGGGCAGCGAGTTCGTGATTCGCGACTTGGCGAGCTTTAACGGCACGTTTGTTAATGGCGTCCCAGTTAACGAGCAGACCCTGGTGCACGCCGATCAGATCAAAATAGGAAGTCTTGCTTTGCTCTTTCTCACGAATGACGGCGAAGACCTTCAGTCGGGCAGCCTGGTACATATTGATGATTGGAATTTAGTCACCCAATCGACCAGGCAAGTGCATCCCGATACTTTCCTGCAACATACTGAGCAGGCGCTGCAGAGCACTGAATACGAGCGCGTCGCAAGAGACCTCGGGGCTTTGCGCCGAATCGGATCGCGGATCAATCTGCTGCGTCATACCAGGGAACTGCAACACGAAATACTCACTTCGGTATTTGAGGTTATCCCGGTTGACCGAGGCGCGATCCTGCTGGGACGTGAAGAGAACGAGTTATCTTCGCTTTACGGTCTTGATCGAGAGAGCGAGAACCGGGCGGTTCATATCAGCCGCACCGTAGTGAACAAAGTATTAACGGAAGGCGTGGCCATTCTCAGCAACGATATTCGTGCCAGTGAAACGTTGAGTACGGCGCGAAGCCTGATTGTTGCCCAGATCGCGTCGTTAATGTGCGTGCCGCTTATTCTCTTCGAAAAGACTATCGGCGCGATTTACCTCGACTCGAGTGATCCTACGGTTAAGTTCGATGAAGGGCACTTGCAACTACTGGCCAGCATAGCGGGCATTGCCGCCGTATCTTTGGAGAATGCTCGTGAGACGGAATGGCTTGAAGGCGAAAACAGCCGACTGCGGTCTACTCTCGCAATTGAACACAATATGGTTGGCGAAAGCCCGGCAATGAACGAAATCTATCGCTTCATTGAGCGCGTAGGTTCGTCGAATGCTGCGGTGCTGATCTGTGGCGAGAGTGGCACCGGTAAAGAGCTGGCGGCCCACGCCATTCACACGAACAGTCCCCGAGCGGTAAAGCCGTTCGTGGTGATCAATTGCGCGGCACTGGCAGAGACCCTCCTCGAGAGCGAGTTGTTTGGACATGAAAGAGGCGCATTCACCGGCGCCATAGCTCAGAAAAAAGGAAAGCTCGAAGTGGCAGATGGCGGCACTGTGTTCCTTGACGAAATCGGTGAAATGCCCACTCCGATGCAATCGAGGCTGCTCAGGTTCCTGCAGGACCACAAGATTGAGCGTCTCGGCGGTACTCGATCCATTGAACTTAATGTGCGCATAGTGGCGGCCACGAATCGGAACCTTGACGATGCTATAGCCAGAGGGATCTTTCGCGCTGACCTTTACCATCGTTTGAATGTTGTAAAAGTCACCATGCCGGCTCTGCGCGATCGGCGGGAGGATATTCCTTTGCTGGCAAGCTATTTCGTGGCCAAATACTCGCAAGCCTGCAAACGGATGGTGAATGGGATCTCGCCGGAGGCGCGAACCTTATTGCAGAGCTACGAGTGGCCAGGCAACGTACGCGAGCTCGAGAATGCGATAGAGCGGGCCATTGTCCTCGGGTCTAGTGAGGTCATTGAAATTGACGATCTGCCTGAGCGCATTTTAGAGACCGCGAACGCCGCCAAACTGCCGATGGCCAGGTATTACGAGGGAGTCAAAAAAGCAAAGCAGGACCTGATTATCAAGGCGCTGGAGAAGGCCAACGGTAACTATACTGAAGCCGCCCTGGCGTTGGGAGTGCATCCGAACAACCTTCACCGATTAATCCGCACTCTGGATTTAAAGAGCGCCATCGGGAAATAGACCAACAGACGCAAAGAAGCGAGGGCGCATCATCTTACGATGCACCCCCTGGGGGACGGACGCTCTGTCCGCAGGCGCGTGGGCGAGGAACTTTAGAAAATTTGTCTCCTACTATGTATGACCTGTGAAGCCAAAACGTTTCGAGGGCAGGAAAAGCAGCGGTGCTCCCACTTGGGAATTACGAATCGCACGGGTCATTCTCGCTTTTAGCCAACCAAGTTCGCCATTGACATCGTTTGCTGACCCGTCTACTCTGCGACTGACTCCGAGTGATTGGTTGCTAGTTCGCTTAAGCGCCAAACTTTGTGTGACTTGGCAGCGTAAGGGTCGCGGACCGAAGTGGGATATCGCTGCACAAACTACCTCAGCAAAATTGCCAGGTTCTCAGTACGTCATTTGAATTCGCCGGTCTTTGGCGTTCGAGTGTGCGCGGTACATCTCTTATTTCCCGGGTCAAGTAGCTATCAATGAAAAAAGAATGGGTGATCAGTCAGGAAGCCTTCGATACGATGCTTGATTGGCTGGATGCTGATCGTGAACGAGCTGGATCCAAGTACGAAGCCATTCGGCTGCGGCTGATCAAGATTTTCACCTGCCGGGGCTGTCAAGCTGCCGAAGAACTCGCTGACGAGACAATTAATCGCGTGATCGCCAGAATTGTTGAGATTGCCGACGGATATCGCGGCGATCCGGCCCTCTACTTTTATGGCGTCGCTCAAAAGGTCTTCCTGGAGGATTTGAGAAAATCGCGGGGACCGCTAGCGCACGTGCCCATGGACTCCGCCGCTGTCATTCTGAGTACGCAGGCGGTCTTAGTGGAGGACATCGAACCCGAGTACCGCTGCCTCGAGCAATGTCTGGAAGGGCTGCTGCCCGAAAACCGTGACTTAGTCGTGCGATATTATCAACAAGAGAGGCAGGCGAAAATCGATCACCGTAAAATGCTGGCTAGCGAACTCGGCATTGCGGTCAACGCGCTCAGGCTTCGAGCACACCGAATTCGCTTAACATTACAACGATGTGTCCTTGAATGTCTGGAGCAGCAACCGGCCAATTGAAATGCTTTCCGGCTTTCGCGCATATCAGTTGGGGGTCCCCCCGGCCCGAATAAATTATTAGTATGATTCAAAACGAAGACCATAATAGGATCAGGCTGTATTTGCTGGGGAAACTCCCCGACAGCGAGAAGGAGCAGATCGAGCAGGAATTGCTTGCGAATGATGACTTGTTTGAGGAAATTCTGATTGTTGAGGAAGAGTTGGCTGACGAATATGTCGCCGGCAAACTTAGTCGCGAAGAGCAGGCTGACTTTGAAAAGCACTTCCTCGCTACCCCTGAACGCCAGCAGAATCTTCGTTTTGCCCAGGCTCTAAACCGCTATGTGAGGGTCGAAGCTAATCGTGAGCTGGTGAGGGCCGACGCTAATCGTGAGCTGAACCCGAGGCCGGTGCCCCCACTGTACTGGGCACCTAGATCGTGGATCGGTCGTGTCGCCGCGGTAGTAGCAGTAATAGCGGTGGCAGTGGCCTTATGGCTCCTCATCCCGAGATCGCAAACACCACGGAGCTTTGCCCCACTCACGCTGACCATTAGTTCCAGTAGCCGAGATCAGGGAGCTCAATCGACCAGGGTCTCTCTTCCGCCAGGCGCTGACGCGCTGAAAATCTCTTTGCGACTGCCGAATCCATCGCCGCCGGCAGTCCGGTATCGCGTGGAATTGCTGGACGATAACGTCGGCAGTAGAACTCTGGAGACAACGGAGCACGATGGGGACTCAGTCGTGTTAGTAATTCCGAGAGCGGAACTGCGTCGCGGGCGATACGCTATAAACCTGATCGCCGTTCAAGCCGGCGGGACTGAGCAACCCATTAATGGAAGCTACTACTTTACCGTGGAATGAATATTCATCCTCAGGCGGTTCGCATTCTGCGGAGACGCCGAAACTGCCATACCACTCCAACCAACAACAGCAACACCGCACCGGCGAAAATCAATACGTAAGGTGGACGAGCTTTTAAAGGAGCCGGCTTGATCACATGACGATACTCGCCCTGAATGGTAAACGCGGCCCAGTAATATGGCGCTCGCCACTGAGGTTCCTGCCTGATACTGTTCTGTGCCGAACGCAGTGCGGCGGTAGGCGTCATGCCGCGTTGCAGCATGTTGGTGTAAAACCGCTTCATCAACTCGGCCGTTGCTTTGTCCTCCACCTTCCACAAGCTGGCCATTACGCTGGACGCCCCGGCGTACATAAATCCGCGAGTTAGACCGATCAAACCTTCGCCGCGCACTTCCTTACCGAGACCCGTGCGGCAGGCGCTCAAGACGACCAGGTTAACAGGCGCTCGGAGGCCGTAAATCTGCTGCAAGCCAACAAAGCCATCCTGCGGTTGCCCGTTTCGATCAACCATCGAAAGGACGATTCCTGATTTCTCAGGTCGTTTGGGATCCAGGATGCCGTGCGTGGCGAAGTGCAGAATTGCATACTTCGATAGATCGGCGCTTTCCAGTTTTTCGCGCGAGGCGTCAAAGCCTGTGGCCACGAACGTTTCGGCTCCCGCCACTTCTCGCAGGTTGGCCAGTTCACGCTTAGTGAAAAACAGCGGTTCGAGAGTGGCGGGATCGAAAGAATCTCCGCTGGGCTCGATATCGCGTACGGCAGATTGCCGTTGCGCCAACAAAGCCTGCTCGCCGTCATCGGCGTCTTTTCGTTGCGCATAGTTCGAAGCAAAGATTGGATCGCCAAAAGCTGCCAACACGTGCGCTGGAGTTTGACGATGTGCCGCCTCTTGCTGCAACTGTCCCAGGATGGAGGCCGAGGGTGCATTCACGACTTCGTAGCTGCTAACAAGCGGTTCGTTGTTAGCCGAGGGCGACGGCAAAATTTGAAACGGAATGTAATTGAGCGCGCCATCGGCAACCACAATGATGCGCTGCTTGTTTAATTCCGTTGCGACTGGAGATAGCACCATGGAACCTAAACGTTGCAGGGCATTGGCCAGGCCGTTTGCGTCGTCGGCGCCGGGCTCACCCTTGAGCAACTGATAGACAGTTTGCGCAGCCTCGGTAATCTGCGCTTGCGCGGGTAATTCATAACTCGTCACTCCGGTATGCGTGATCGCCCAGACGTAACTCTTCTCCGCGCCGAGGCTGTATTCCAAAAGCAAGGTCTGGTCATCAGCAATCACCTGCTCCTGAACTTGTCGCAGAGTCCAGGCCTTCGGCTGATTCATTTCTTCGTAGGCCGGGTACTGTGTTCGGATTGTTTCGTTGACTTCCTTATATTCGGTTTCCAGCTTCGCCATTTCCGCATTCAGTGCGACCAGCTCTTCCTGCTTATATTCTTTACTCAGCAACGTGACGCGTGAATCCTCCTTGACGCGGAGCGACTGGCGAAGCGACTTCTCTCGCTGTGCTAACTGCGGGTCGAGGCCAGGCGCCAGATTCGTCTGCGTGGACCGCAACAACTCTGCCAGGGAACGTGCTTTCCCCAATTCGCTGGTCTGGAATGCCTTAACGGCGAAGTCCTGCTCGGGTTTTGCCTGATGCTTGCGCATCAAACATTCAATGTAAGTTGTGTAACGATCATGAACTGACGCCGAAAAAGCGATCGTGAGGTCACTACTCGTCGAGACGCGTCTGACGTTTTCAGTCACATCGATAGACTCGCGCAGGCGGTCTTCCGCTTTGTTGAGGTGATTCTGCTTCAGCTCCAGGGAACCCAGCGCGTAAAGCGTTGCCGACTCATTGATGCGATCCGAGAGGGTGCGAAACGTAGTCAGGGCCTCTTCATAAAACCTCTCCGCTTTCTCAAGCCGGCCTTGTTGTTGGTAGACCTGCCCCATCAAAGCGATCGCTTGCCCAGCCTCTCGGGGATTATGAGCGCGTATGTAGGCCGGCAGGGCTATCTGGAGGTGTTGTAGCGCGAGAGCACTTTCATGCTTCGCCACATAAACTCTGCCAAGATATTCGTGAGCCTGCGCGGCCTGGAGACTGTCGTCTTTCACCTTACCAAGTGTCTGCTCAAACTGGGCAATGGCCTCGGTGTAGTTTCCCAGTAGGTATTGCGTGCAACCAATGGCGTATTCGACGTAAGCCACGTAGTCAGGTTTGCCAATCGATTGGTAATACTGCAGCGCGCGCAGATAATGAGGCAGTCCTTTCTCTGGTAACCCGCTGTCACTAAGAGACTCGGCCAGTCCCACTTCGATCTGGCCCGCTCTCGTCGGTTCAGCTCGATCATCGATCAGAGCCTGGGCCTCGGTATGGAACTTGATTGCTTGCTGCCACTCTCCCCTGCGATATTCTACGAAACCCAGCCCAATCAAAGCACCTGCTTGTTCGCCGGGATTATTAAGCTCTCCCCACAGTTGGCGCGCTGTGTCATAGTTCTGCGTGGCTTCAGCCAGTAGATTTTGGGCCAGGTAGATCTCTCCCATCTCCGCGTAGGTGCCGGCCATACCAGCTTTGTCGCCGAGTTTAGTCCAGAGCGTGAGTGCTTGTTGCGCGGTCTGCAGCGCTAGCACGTGGTCATGGTAGTTCTGTTGTTCACTGAGGATTAACAGCGAGCTTGCCTCTCCCGCCGTATATCCGGATTGTCGGCTTAGCTCCAAAGCTGGGCGCAGCGCTCTTTCAGCCTCGTCCTCCTCATAACGCCTCATGTAAACCGCAGCCAGCCCGTTAAGGCTGTCAACCCTAATCCTGTCAGATGGTCTTTGATCGAGCAGGGCCATTGCTCGCTTGTGACTTTCAATGGCTGCTAAGGGGTCATTGAGCAGCAGCTGGAGGCGGCCAATGCGGTTTAGAATCTGGGCCGCTGCGACGGTATCGTTCGCAAGCAGAAACAGACGAACAGCTTCCTGAAGTTGTTTTAGCGCTGCTTCGCGCGCTTCGAGTGTGAAGACAGAGGTCTCGGCGACTGCGGCAGCTCGCCGGGCTTCGTCAATTGTCGGCGCTGTTGTGGGCGCCTGACCGGCGGAGACCAAGCCAGCGAGCATTGTCAGGTAGAGAGCGAGATCTCGCAGCTTTTTCAATGGAATCATAGTCTAACGCGATTGCGAGTGGCCCGCTTTTCGAAACTCTCCTAATCACTGCGCAGCATCTTGAAGAAGTCACGGCTCGCCGGCCACCGCCGAGTGTGCTTTGGATAGTTCTTTATGGACGAACAGCCGCAGTTGCCACCGGTGGCGGAGCCGCCGCCGGCTTTGTCTCCGGATAACGCGGAGCCACCGCCGGCCTTATCGCCGGGACCTAAGGCAGAGCCACCGCCGGCCTTGTCGGGACCCAATGCCGAACCGCCGCCCGCTTTCTCGGGACCTAATGCAGAGCCGCCGCCGGCCTTATCGGGACCCAATGCCGAACCACCACCCGCTTTATCGGGACCTAAGGCAGAGCCGCCGCCGGCCTTGTCAGGGCCCAATGCCGAACCACCGCCCGCTTTCTCGGGACCTAAGGCAGAGCCGCCGCCGGCTTTCCCATCGCCAGTTCCGAGAACCTCAGGACGCATGCCGGCGTTAAAGGGATCCATGATTTCTTCGAGCAGCTCTTGCTCCAAGGGCGGTTTGGGAACGACCCCATTAGTCGTTGCGACTTCTTCCCATACCGGCTTGCGTTGGGTCAACTTGAAGTATTGTCCGAGAAACTCACCCCAACCTGTTTCCTTGAACCGATATTCAGAGTACTCGCCCGGCCAAAAGCGTTTGTCGGACGGTTGTGACCAGGGAAAGTAAACGGACAAACCGTGCGAGTACTGAAATTCCGGTCCCCCAAATTCAGCCCGAACGATTAGCTTGGAATCAGTGGGTTTCGGACCAGGCTTAAGCATCTCAACGATCTGGGAACAGGCTGCTTGAATTTTTCCCAGTTTTCCGCGAGTTGCTTCCGACGCTGTGTAGACATGGCCTTCACAGCGGTTGTTGAGAGAAAAGCAAAAATCGAACAAATCAGTATATGATTCCTGCCAGAAGCTTTGGGCGTCCCAGTGTGCCAACAATATGAGTTCCTTGAGTAAAGGATCCTCAGCCTGCAAACCGTCGATGAGTAAGTCTGACAACTCCAGAAGTACCTCTTTTGTTTTCCGTGCTCCTCTAAGATCGCATAAGCAGAGGTCGAACGAGTAACCGGCGAGTTGATAGTCAAAGCTGTTCGACAAGATGTAGCTGAAAAACTTCAGCATCGTGGCTCGGGGGCTTGGAAGCTCTCCTTCATTGTTCGGCGTTTGATCGTTGAATGCCCTGATTAATATCTCGCGGTAGGGGTAACTGCCCACGAAATTTGGGCCTTGTGAAGCTAGCATGTAGTTGGCGGTGCCTTGCAATTCGTACGCTAACTCCAGCGAACTCATCGAGCAACTGTGAAAGCTAACGAGCTCGAATTCACCAGTATCCTTGATGTCTTTTTTGAACTCATTGAGTATCTTTGCCAGGTCCGCCAAAGAAAGCGTTGCTTCGTCAGCATTCGCGTCAAAGAGGAACATGTGATTTCCAACCACCAAACCATGCCCCAGAATGAACAGCATGTAATGCCTGGCAGGATAATTCTTCGCACAAAACTGAAGAAAATAGGGCAGGGACTTCTTGGGCCCCAGCTCA
>JAWWPL010000227.1:0-14724 GCA_033850605.1 Blastocatellia bacterium
CAACGGTTCAGTTTGCTTGCGGCAAAGCGCAAATTTTGCGGGTGATGCTGTAGTGACCTGTGGAGCGTAGGAGTCAGCTAAGCGCCAAGGCCGCGTCGCGTTATTGCGATAGATCGCGATCCAGAATAATTATAAGCCTCTCCAAAAATCCGTCGGCCTGCCACCGCTCCCAGCGCGCGAGCGCGCCGCGGTAATGCTCCATGCGTTCCCTGGCGAAATGCTTAAGCAGCCACGCCGCGCCCTCCCTCAATTTCAGAATGTCCTCGTCGCTCTTTTTTTGCCGGGCAGTTCGTTTGAGGCGCGCGCCCAGATTGTTGATCCAGACATCGCAGTCGTGTAGTTCGCCGAGAGAATTTTGCAGCTGAGAAATCTCTTTCGCAATTTCCTTCAATTCCTCACCCCAGCAAACGGCGAACAACTCGATGGCATAGCGCAGTCTTTTGGCCAGAATGCGCACCTCGTGAAGGTCTTTGATTTCAAAAGGAAGATAAAGATGCGGGCTGGCGACGCACAGATCCTTGAGGCGCTCTTTGATTATCTCAACGCCAACATTTCTGAATGAAGGGGTGTCGTCAGCTTCTGTGCCGCTCGACTTCTTTGGAAAAACGATTGCAATCGCTCGCAGTTTAGCTAAGAACTCTTTCCGAAAATCGGCGATTGCGGCCTTTTTGATTCGTGATTTGAGGCGCTCCCGCGCCGCTTCCCGTTGTTTCCGATGCTCCTCTGCAAGCATCTCGAGGCCCTCGGCCGCCGCACCTTTTGCTTTTGACTTCAGCTCCTCGAGCGCCATCAGCGCGACATCTTCATCGCGCACTTCACCCAGACTATTCGCAATCGCTCTCAGTTTAAGTCGCGGAAGACTCGCTTTGCGGACGTAAGGTTTGAAGTCACTGACGGTGCTGCGCAGGCGACGCGAGAGCACCCGCATGTCGTGAACGCCCTCAGGATCTTTCCAGTCAATCGCTTTGTCGCGACGCCCACACATTGCTTTGAGTTGGGCTCGCAGGACCAGCCGAACCATCTTGTCAGCAGGATCCGCGCAATCCAATCGCGCAATGTCTTTAACCTTCGCCATAATGCCGAGCCCATCACCGGGCTAAAGCCGCGTTGCTAATGAGAGCGCTCCGCGCATCCGAGGCGCCCAAAATTAACTAAGCCGTTCACACCGATTAAGGCCACCAATGCTTTTTGTGCAAAGCCGAGCAACCCGGCGATGACTTGTTGTTCGTATCGTTCGCGCGCCCACCCTCACCCTCTCTTCCAAAAGAGAGAGGGACTATCGCCCTCAAATCAAGCGCGCTTTAGAGCAGCGCGACGGCTGAATGCGAGCCGGCAATTGAAGAGCTGTTCAAACATTCCGCGCTTCTGCTCGGCGGCAAATATCTCTCGGTCGCAGTTGCCGGAACTTTGCAGCTCGACCTGAACGAGACGCCCGTTGCGAACACAGCGAAGGTCGGTCACGCGACTGTCGTGGCGCCGGTCGAGCGCGTCAGCGATCCGCAAAATCGCCGCCAAGGTGTTCACTGTTTCCCGGTCGGCCTGGTTAAGCGCGGCGTAGTATTCGTGGCGCTCCTTAGGCTCGGATCCGCGGTGATAACGGGCAACGTTCGCTACTACGTCCCGTTCAGCTTCGGAAAAGCCGGTCAGCTCGGAATTCTTTATCAGATAGAGCGAGTGCTTATGATGAGATTCATGCGCGATGTGGTAACCAACGTCATGAAGCAAAGCCGCGGCTGAGAGCATCGTGCGACGGTGGCGATCGAGATTGACAGACAAGCTCGACCTCACCAAGTAGTCAAAGACTCGTTCAGCTATGCGCGCCACCTGCTGAGCGTGCGTTTCTTCATATCCGAAGCGACGGCCCACAGCATGCACACCGCGCAGCTTGTAATCAGTCAGATCCGGCAGCGGCGGATTTGACTCAGCTTCAATCTCGCGCAATCGATCGATAAGCACTCCTTCGCGCAAGGCCCAGCTACAGGTGCGCAAAGTGTTAATGCCGAATGCGCGCATTGCGCCTTCCAGGATTTGTCCCCCGGCAATAACAATCTCTGAGCGTTGCGCGCTGATGCCCGGCAGCGCGCGGCGTTCGGCGAAATTCATTGCTGCCGTACGCGCATTGAATCGGCTCAGCTTTTCGAGTTCGATTTCGTCTCCGGCCGGGCGCGCGCCCTCGGTCTGCCGATCTTCTTCGCTGGCAGCGCGCAGACGCAGAGAGGTGCCAATTGCCAGGATGGTGCCTGAAGTGCCGGTGGCTTGTTGCCAACGCGCGCCTTGTAGCTCGCGCGCGGGACGCTCGAGCGCGGCGCGCACTTCTTCCTTCAAAGCCTTCAACTCTTTTGGTTTGGGAGGATCATTGAAGATGAATTGCTCGGTGAGTCCGACGGCTCCCAGCTTGACTGAAAACAATCCGGCCGGCGCACCGTCCCGCATCAGCGAAATTTCCGTCGACCCGCCGCCAATATCAAAGTTAAGGATCGAGGAGCCCGGGCCCGCACATCCCTGGGACGCCGCAAGTCCAATCAATCGTCCTTCTTCGATCGCGGAAAGGACTTCGACGGAAACACCGGCTTTGCGTTCAACTTCTTTGATGAACTGAGCCGAATTGCGGGCCTCGCGAACCGATGCAGTAGCTACGGCAAAAATTCGTTCCGCGCCCCTGGCTTCAGCGATCGAACGAAATCGTTTGATGCAGTCGACCGCGCGTTCGATCGCGGCCGGAGACAGACGCTCCTCTCGCAGCGTATCGTGGCCGAGTCGCACCGTTTCCTTCTCTCTCGCGAGCACCGCGAGAGAGTCGCTGGCCGCGGCGTCAACGACTACCAACTTGATCGAGTTTGAGCCAACGTCGATGGCGGCTATCTTCATGCAGACTTTACTTTTTCCTGGGTCTCAATCTTAGCGCCGTCCGCAGTGGCTACAATTGCGGACCTGGCCTTTTCTCGCATTTCCGTTTTGACAATTTCCCTGGTGGTTGGGGCAGTCACAGGCTCATCGTCAATGACACGAGAAATTGATTTTCGCAGTGCGGTGGCGACCCGCTTAACCGGCCGCGAGGCGTCTACAACTTCAAAACCATACTCGCCGCTCATCCGATCGAATTCCTTGAGCAATAACTTCTGATAGGCGATAAAGCTGTCGTAGTAGTCGTTTTGAAATCCCAGGTCCATTCCGGATTCCCAATAATCAAAGCCGCGTCCGGAAGCGAGTACACGGCCAGCCAATTCTTCCGCCGAACGCACGCGAAGATAAAAAATCGCATCTGGGACCAGAGCGAGCCCGTAGATCGCGCGAATCCACTCCGGATCAGCGCCGCGGACCACGGCGCGGGCGATAGCGGAATAGATATAACGATCGGTGAGCACAATAAAGCCCGCGTGCAATGCGGGCAGCATCTGATTCTCAAGCCGGTCGGCGAAATCCGTCGCGTAATAAAGCTGCATGGTGAGACGGCCGAGAGTATGCCCTGCCCTTGCATCTTTGATACCTCGCCCGGCCAATATCGATCTGGTCATACCCGTGTCGAGTACCGCGTGGCCAGCCGCTTCCAACCATGTTCGCAAAAGTGCCACGTGGGTCGATCGGCCCACGCCATCGGTCCCCTCGATCACGATCAACTTTCCGGGGTACGGCTCGATCTCGATACCGGGCAGTGCGGTGCCGTAAAACTTCATCTCCTTCATTTGGCCAGCACCGCCTTCTCCTTAAGTTTCTCCTTCAGGTAGCGGCTGACGATCTCGCGCATCTGGCGCTGTTGGGTGCGAATAGCCTGGGTGCCGTCAATGACGGTAAGGCCAAACTCATTCACCATGTGATCGTACTCGTCGAGAATCTTGCCCTGAAAGATTTTGAAACTCTCTTCTTCATCGTCAGCCCAGTCCATGTCCATGCCGGCTTCGTAGAATTTCAATTGCGGGCGAGCCGCAGCAATGCGATCTATCGCCACGTCGAGCGGAGCGCGAAAGAAGAACGCGGCCGTTGGCTTGACGGCAAACTTATAGGTTTCGCGCACCCAGGCGCGATCGCATCCGCGCGCCACGTCCCGCGCAAAGGCCGTGTAGATATAGCGGTCCGCCAGGACAATCGCTCCCGCTTTTAGTGGCGGGACGATATTACGCTCGGTGCGATCGGCGAAGTCAGTCGCATGCAGCAAAGAGAATGTAGTAGGGGTGAACAGGCGACGCTTCTTAGCGCGTCTGGTGGTGTCTTTGACCAGGGGCGAGGAATTCCATTCAGAAAAGAAAACGGAATAACCTTCTGACTTGAGCCACTGATACAAAAGTGCAAGCTGAGTCGACTTTCCGCTTCCGTCCGTCCCCTCAACAACAAAGAGTCGGCCTGGGTAGCGGTGGTGTCCGTAAGAGATCATCCGGCGGCAATTCTCGCATAAACATGTTACAGGGATGTGACATCAAGACGAATTCGTCACGGATGCAGTACGAAACAGTCTGGTCTTACGATATAACTAGAGCGTTCGCTTATCCCTGCGATATGGAGAATGAAATGAAGACCCTATTATTGCTCCGACACGCGAAATCAAGCAAGGACGATCCGAGTCTTATTGACTTTGATCGTCCGCTAAACGAGCGGGGCAAAAATGACGCCCAGCTGATCGGCAAATACATTCGCCAACAAAAGATCAAAGCGGACTTTGTCGTTAGTTCGCCCGCTGAAAGAGCGCGGCAGACAGCAGAGTTAGTCGTGAAATCGGCTGGCCTGAAGGTCGAGTTGAGATTCGACAAACGAATCTATGAGGCAGCTGTGCGCAGTTTGCTGAATGTAGTATCGCAAATCGAAGATACTGCTAATGCCGTCATCCTGGTTGGACACAATCCGGGGTTCGCAGAGTTGTTGGAGGCTTTGACCGGCGAAGCCCGCGATTTGCCCACAGCTTCGCTCGCTTGCATCGAGCTAAGCGTCGAGAAATGGAGCAAAGTGCAGGCTGAAGTAGGACAGCTGAAATGGTTAGTAACGCCCAAGAAACTTCGGAGCGAGTGAGAGCCAAGGGAGAATCACTTTTGACGCACGGATGATTATGCAAGCTCAGTTGACTGCCGTCCCGATGGTCCACCGGAAATTAACAAACAATTAAGACGCGCTTAACTGAAATGTAGCAACGAACCCGTATGATTTCGGGTGTAAGGAAGACTATCCGAACAGGGGCTGGGGGTTATGTTGGCGGCCATTCACCGACATAGCCCCGTTTTTTATCTCGCTCAAGACCAATCCCCTCCAGTAACAACTCTCCTGGCCCCGCGACTTTTTGGATCGTCGCAATAGTCGGACCCGCCCTGAATCATTAGACCAGCACCAGACAAACACTCCTCTTGACTGAGCCTTTTCTGAATGTTCGCGCCTTGAATCGCTTCGGCAAAAAGTAGTGATTGGCGTGGTGAAAACTGATAAGGTGCCGAAGAGGATCGCGATAGTTAATAACGAATGGTGCAAACAAAATCTTCGGAGGTTCTGATTATTGGAGCCGGAGCCGCTGGTCTGGCTGCCGCGCGTGATCTCAGCGTCGCGGGCTGGAAGGTCACCGTGATCGAAGCACGCGATCGCATTGGCGGGCGTATCTTCACTTACAAAGATCGATCCGGCAAAGATCCAGCCGGCCCAATCCCGATCGAACTCGGCGCTGAATTTGTGCATGGTAAGTCTCCCGAGCTTTGGCGAATTGCACAGAGAGCCCAGCTCGAGCCTAGAGAGGTCAGCGAACGCCACTGGTATTTCGAGAATGGCAAACTCAGCAAGTCAGACGACTTCTGGGCCAAAATCGAGGGGCTAAATCACCAGATGAACTCGTCCGGCCCCGATCAGACTTTTGAGGATTTCCTTTCTTCATTACCTGACGATGAAGCGACGCGGCGCGCCAGGGCCATGGCCGTGCGATATGTAGAAGGTTTTCATGCAGCCAGGATCGACCGCATCGGCGTTCACGGGTTGATCAAAGCCAATCAAGCCGCGAAGTCTATTGAAGGCGATAAAGCGTTTCGTTTTCTCGAAGGGTATGATTCGCTCGTGCAGGTTTTGCGCGCCGAAGCCGAAACGTACGGCACGAGTATTCACCTCAATACTGTAGTCAAGGAAATCCATTGGAGTGACGACAGTATTGAAGCAGTTTGCGAAGGCGACAATGGCGCTAGTTCATTCACCGCCCCTCGCGGCATCGTCACGCTGCCGCTGGGCGTGCTGCAAACGAGTCCGGGCCAGCGCGGTGCTGTGCGATTTGTTCCTGAATTGCCCCGGGAGAAACAAACTGCCATCAAGAATCTGGAAATGGGCCACGTGATTAGAATTGTCCTGAGTTTTCGCGACCGCTTTTGGGAAAACTTGCAACTTTGGGATCAGGATAACAACCCCGTGAAGTTCGCGGACGCCGGATTCATTCACTATCCTGACGCGCCGTTTCCGACCTGGTGGACCCAATTGCCGATTCGTGCGCCGGTTCTGGTCGGTTGGATTGGTGGGCCAAACGCCGATCGCATCACACCAAGACAGAACGGCGGTGATGGAAAGGAGAATGAGGGCGATCGATTGGATCAGACTGCCGATCAAACACTTGATTCATTTGTTCGCGATCAAGCGATGGCCTCGCTCTCGCAAATCCTGAATGTCTCGATCGAATATGTACGCGAGCGGTTGACCGCTAGTCACTTTCATAACTGGCAGCAGGATCCATTCTCACGCGGCGCCTATGGGTACGTTCCCGTTGCAGGCCTTGACGATCAACGTGCGTTGTCGCAACCAGTCGGCGGCACTCTGTTCTTCGCCGGCGAGGCGACGAGTATCGGCCACATCGGCACTGTTCATGGCGCGATCATGAGCGGCCAACGCGCGGCCACTGAAATCCTCGCGCTACAACGTACAGGGAAGCGCGTTGAGTGAGGCCGCCGGAATATTTCTTTCATGTGAGTTCATAGATCGCCTACTGAGCGCGCCAAGACATTCGACCCACGAAATCGCACGAAAGTAATCCCAAATCCCAACCAGGGGGCGGGGTCGCTCAGGATCACCCGGCGTCTCCTGTCTTGTCTTTTTCCTGATCTCCTGATTCCTTTAACGCTTGAGGTTCGCTAATGGCAAAGTACGTAATAGTGTCCCAGGCATTATGAATTCCGATAAACAGAAGAAGCAAAGCCGCCAGGGCAACCAGAAAAAGTAGACGGGCTGAATGGCTGGTAAGTAAACTTGCCACAATAAGGACCAACGCATAAGCAACCAGCGGAAGCACCACATGCCAGAGCCAGTCTTCGAATACAGGTCGATAACCAGTCTGCTGTCGTGCTCGTCTAATGACTATTAGCATATAAGTGAGACCCGCGAATCCGCAGGCGCCCAGGGCCAAGGCTACACTCGATAGGGCGTGCCAGGGCGCACTCACGATTGCTGAGATCAGCAGCACCGCGCAGAAATGGATTACGGTCGGAGTACCGAAAGCGCTGATTTCTCGTCCCGTGCTTCTTCTACTGGATTCTGCAATAAGCGCCATCACCACGAACTGCAATCCGGTCAGCGCCGCGCCTGAGGAACCAACGATGACGTAAAAACTTTCCCACTCAGTCAGTGCGCTAAGCGTGCGTGCGGCTTCTTCCATAATCGATCCTCAATATTAAGTTCGGCCCAATGATAAACCAGAGTCCTGCTGAGAACTTTCAATCAAGTCATCGTTTTCGATAAAGGTGCGCCAAGTGCGCGCAGGTCGACGTTCTCCAGCACTCGTTTGGGGGCACCGTGCCGCGCGGCGCGAATCATTGCGCGGCCGAGTTCCTCCGTGGTGATTACCGAGCCGGGCGCGACGGCCCTCACCAGCGGCAACAGCGGTCGAAAGACGGCGTAGCTGATTCGCGTCCAACGCGTCTGCGAGACCTCGCCATGCATTGCGAGCAGCGCAGCCAGCCGGCACATGTACGCGGATGGGAAAATGGCGAGCAGAGCGTCCTCGGTACGTTGCTTCACTTGTGCCCACATCGACTTGCCGCCGGTCCCTGCGCCTGAGACATAGATGAATGTCATAGTGGGATTGATCGCGGCCAGGGCCTGCGCCCAGCCCACGGTCAGATCATAGGTAAGATGAGTGTAGTCAGCCTCGCTCATACCGGCCGCCGAAACACCGAGGCAGAAGAAGCACGCGTCGTATCCTTGCAGGTCAGTGCCGGCCCCGCCGAAGTCGAACAGATCCTTCAAAACTATCTCGCGCAGCTTCGGATGCGTCCGGCTAATCGAGCGACGGCTGATAGCGAGTACGCTTTCGACACCATCGTCGCGGAGGCATTCGCGCAGGACACCCTGTCCCACCATTCCCGTAGCTCCGAAAAGAATCACCTTCATGATTGCTCCAATGCACGCATGAAGATTTTCATAGCAGCGTCTCTCCTAAGCTCATAGCGGTCACAAGGGTTTAAGCCCTCCGGAGTTGCTCGCCGCGAAACTTAATCGCCGCCATGATAGTGAGCACAACGAAAAGAGCCAGCACGACGAGTTGCATGACAGCGAACGGCGGTTCCGATTGCGTCGGCGCCAGCGCCTTTAGGGCGGGCACCTTCTGGAAAAGTTGCACGATTAAGACGAAGACATTCAGATACAGGGCGATCATGACAGTGACCACGTAGATCCAACGCCAGGCGCCGGCGAGGCGCCGAACATAGCGAGCGATGATCGCGACCCCCAATACGACCAGCGAAATAACGCCCACGACAATCGCAGGCGTAAGGCCATGAAACGGAAAGAAGAAACCCGTCACGCTGGTCGCTATCGTGCTTATCAGAAAGAGCGCGCTCCATCGATTAAGCTTCCGCGCCACGAGCAATCCAAACATAAGGACCAGGCCCGAAGCGATCCCAATCAAGCTGATGACGACGTGCACTATGGTGAAGGTCGACAGATTAGACATCATGGATGTTCCTCCAGGGACTATGCGTTTACTGTTGCCGGTTCTTTCGCATTTATACGGCGTTGCCGGGAAAATCTTTGGGACTGAAAGTGCCGTCTTAATGTAGACATACGATTTCTCATTTCCAGCCGCTCTCGAAATTTCAGGGGATTAATCGCCAAGAGTCTACGCCACAACGTTGCGGCTGAACAGCAGGATGGATCGCTTTCGATGTTTGCAAAAGCCCGCAACGCCAGCGGTATATCAGAGGCCCATAGCGCGAGAGGGTGTGTCAGAAGCCCGATCGTGAGTGAGGGCGAGACTCGCAATGATTCTTGATTGAAGAAAACTGGCGGCGAACTGCTGTATGGCCGCCGATGGATGACCCGGGGCGAGCGTTGCCCTTGCTCACGCGCGGGCTTCTGACAGAACCTCTGGCGCTGTGGACCGCAAATATTTCGTTGGCTTCGCCAACTCGTTGACCGTTAACTTTGACAAGCACGGTTCGAATCGCGCCCTATAAAGTCTTGCGCCGCAGCACTTCCCGTGACAGAATCCGGCAACGCTTTTAGCATAGTCATTACCGGCAACCGATGGAACTCCAAACATAGGAGATCGCGGCGCAGTTACTGGTTAATGCGGAGAAGACTCGCCCTGATTCCAAAGGACAAGTATGGCGGACGGGAATCCAATCGCAGGCCTCACTAGCGCACAGCATCAACCCGCCAGGGAGATCGACATCCTGTGGATTACCGCGGGTCTCGGCTGCGACGGTGACACTATTGCCATGACCGCGGCCACGCAACCAACTCTCGAGGAAGTTTTGCTGGGAGGCATTCCGGGAATTCCCAAAGTTCGTTTGCACAACCCCTTTCTTTCATATGAAAACGGCG
Source organism: Blastocatellia bacterium (assembly GCA_033850605.1). Lineage (GTDB taxonomy): Bacteria > Acidobacteriota > Blastocatellia > Pyrinomonadales > Pyrinomonadaceae > UBA11740. The sequence goes on from JAWWPL010000227.1 coordinate 9,763, forward strand.
AAGAGTTTATGGAGTTTTTCTATCGAGCCGCCGAGGGCAAGATCGAACCATTTATTCTCGTCATCGAAGGTTCAATCCCAAACGAAAGCAACAAGGACGAAGGTTATTGGGCCGCATTCGGAACCAACCGAGAAACGGGACAGCCAATCACAACCTGTGAATGGATTGATCGCCTTGCGCCCAGGGCGTGGGCCGTGGTGGCAGCCGGCACGTGCGCCACTTACGGCGGGATTCACGCCATGGAAGGAAACCCAACCGGTTGCATGGGGCTCGCCGACTATCTCGGTTGGAGTTGGAGATCGAAGGCGGGGCTACCCATTGTCTGCGTGCCGGGATGTCCGGTGTTGCCGGATAACTTCATGGAGACTCTCCTTTATCTCTTATACCAGTCGGCCGGCCGGGCGCCGATGATCCCACTCGACGACGCGTTGCGGCCGACGTGGCTCTTTGGTCAAACAGTGCATGAGGGTTGTGATCGTGGCGGCTATTACGAGCAGGCCGAGTTTGCCGAAGAATATGGATCACGCACTTGTATAGTAAAGCTCGGCTGCTGGGGTCCGGTGGTCCAATGCAATGTCGGCAAGCGAGGATGGATAAACGGCATGGGTGGCTGTCCCAACGTTGGCGGTATTTGTATTGGCTGTACGATGCCGGGCTTTCCGGATAAGTTTATGCCCTTCATGAATCAACCTCCCGGATCGCTATTGTCTTCACATGCCGTGATGACTTACGGAAGAGCAATCCACGCGCTGAGACGATTTACTCAGGCTTCACTCAATAAGGAGCCCGCCTGGCGGCGCAAGAACGCGAAAACTGAAGTAGTGTCCTGATTTATTCTTTCTCAGCGGCTTCAGTATTGCTTCGCGCCTTTGCGTGAAACAAAATCGAGATTTCGCGCAAAGGCGCAGAGTGAAATCGGAAGGCGCAAAGGAAAACCAAAGCTACCTTCCAATGATCGGCGGCACTGATGCCAACACGTACCTTTGATCTGAACAGTATTGAAATGCCGCCACGCGAAATGGCGGCGTTTGGAGACGAAGAACGTATCGGATGGGAGGAGGCTGAAAGCATCCTGCTGGAACTCGCCGCTGCGTTCCCTTTGCGCGAGTCGATAACTGGACAACCTGCGGCGCCGCTTCTTAATGGTGACTTTATTCCAGGCGGCGTAAGTTTGCCGGAAGTCGACGCGCGCTATCGAACGTTGCTGGAACAAATCCCCGCCGTCGTCTTCATGGCATTTCTGGATAAAGGAATCGGCGAAGCCTATGTCAGCCCTCAGATCGAAGCGATGTTGGGATTTTCGCAGGAGGAGTGGCTCAACGATCCTGTTCGCTGGTATCAGCAAATTCATCCGGACGACAAAGCCAGGTGGAGCATCGAAGCGGCACAGTTATTTATTTCAGGACAGCCTTTGAAATCCCTCTATCGAGTACTCGCTCGTGACGGCCACGTCGTCTGGTTTCATTGTGAAGCCAAAATGGTTCGCGACGATAAGGGTCAGCCGTGGTTTATTCACGGAGTGGCGTTCGATATTTCCGACCTCAAGCGTTCTGAGGCCGTCGTTCGTGACTACGCAGAGCGCCTCAAGTTTCTGTCTCGGCGTTTGATGGAAGTACAGGAGGCTGAGCGTCGCAACATCGCCCTCGAGTTACATGACGAGATTGGTCAGACGCTGACAGGTCTCAAACTGACCCTTGAAATGTCAGCGCGTCTACCGCCCGACAAAGTCGAAACTAGTCTCAACAAGGCGCGGGTGCTGGTCAACGAACTGATGGCCCAGGTAAGGAGCTTGTCTCTGGCTCTACGGCCGGCGATGCTGGATGATCTTGGTCTGCTGCCGACGCTGTTATGGCACATCGAACACTACACAGCCCAGACTCAGGTGCGTGTGCACTTTAAGCATAGCGGACTTGAGAAGACCCGATTTAAGCCAGAGGTCGAAACGGCCGCCTACCGCCTGGTGCAGGAGGCTCTGACGAATGTTGCTCGTCACGCGCATATCGAGGAGGCATCCGTGCGCATCTCTACACACAAGCGGACCTTGTTGATCGAAGTCGAGGATGAGGGCCGGGGATTCGATGTCGAGGCTATCTTTGCGGTCAGCGAAACCAGCGGCCTGGCCGGAATGCGCGAGCGGGCGATCTTGTTGGACGGACAGTTGACCATTGAATCAAATCCGGGTGCTGGTACACATTTGACTGCTGAGTTGAGCCTTGGTGACGGTGCGGCATCGTCGATTAAGAAATAACTCCGGGAACGGAAAAATGACGTTAGCGCCCAACACAACCACAGTTTTTCTCGCTGACGATCATCAAGTCGTGCGGCAGGGCTTGAAGGCATTGCTCGACGCGGAGTCCGACCTCAGGGTTGTAGGCGAAGCGGGCGATGGCTTACAAACGATTCGGGGAGTCGAGTCAGTGAACCCGCGGGTCCTGGTGCTTGACTTGATGATGCCGGGGCTAAACGGCCTCGACGTCATTCCCCAGGTCAAGAAGCTCTCGCCGCATACTCAAATCGTGATCCTTTCGATGTACTCAAACGAGGCTTATGTCCTCGAGGCCCTGAGCAGCGGCGCATCGGCGTACGTGTTGAAGGATTCAAGCTCCGGAGATCTGGTGCACGCAGTTCGCGAAGCTGCCGCCGGTCACCGCTATTTGAGTCCGCCGCTTTCCGAGCGCGCGATCGAGATTTACCAACAGCGGGCGAAGGCCACAGTTCTTGATCGCTACGAGACGCTGACAACTCGAGAGAAAGAGGTCTTGCACCTTGCTGCCGAAGGAAAAACGAGCGTCGAGATTGCGGGAACCCTCGGCATTAGCACTCGCACCGCGGAAACCCACCGATCACATCTGATGCATAAACTCGATCTTCACACCCAGGCCGAGCTTATCCGCTTCGCCCTGCGACGCGGACTCATTTCAATTGATGGTTAGCCGCCTTTGCGACACAAAAAAACAACAGACTAGTTAGCTTGAAGAAGCTAAATACGTAGGTCTACGAATAGACACCCAACCAGTAGAGGGAGATAATCCGGGCGCTCCCTAATGAACGGGTTTTTGGTTCGTCCCCCAACAGGATGGAAACCATGCTGGAGAGTGTGCGCGGTTTTCCATCGCTACGCTTGAGGAGGATTGTGCCTAGCGCCCGTTTGGCTGTTCAAGACGAAGGCTTCGGAGAATATAGGACCTGAATTTGTCGGGCTGCTTCTAATTAGTAGCGGCTTAATGGAGGCGATCAGGATGTCGAACCGATAGCAGCTTTCAGGCCCAACCATTCAACATCGACCACTGAGAAAGGAGATGGAAACCTATGGCGGCGGAAACTGCCCCGTATGGTCGCGTCACGCAGCGGCCACCGGCGGTTAAGGATGTTCACATTGTGTGGATAACGGCGGGATTGGGTTGTGACGGCGATTCGGTTTCGATAACCGCGGCGACGCAGCCGAGCGTTGAGGACGTGGTGATGGGAGCGATACCCGGACTCCCCAACGTTCATTTGCATAACCCGGTGCTTGCCTATGAAGTCGGCGACGACTTTATGAAATATTTCTATCAGGCCGAACAGGGTTTAATCGATCCTTTTGTCTTAGTCGTCGAGGGCTCTATCCCGAACGAGAATCTCAGCGGTGAAGGCTACTGGGCCGCGATGGGACAGGATCCGATGACGGGTCAGCCCATTACCACGAACGAATGGATCGACCGCCTGGCTCCTAAAGCTCTGGCGGTCGTGGCGATCGGAACCTGCGCCACTTACGGTGGAATTCACGCCATGGAAGGCAATCCGACCGGGTGCATGGGTCTGGCTGATTATCTTGGTTGGGATTGGAAATCGTCGGCCGGCATCCCGATCGTAAACGTGCCGGGCTGCCCCGTACAACCAGACAATTTCATGGAGACGGTGTTGTATCTCCTTTATCTCGCAGCTGGTCTGGCGCCCATGATTCCGCTCGATGACGCGGGGCGACCTACCTGGCTTTTCGGGAAGACAGTGCATGAAGGATGCGATCGCGGCAGCTACTACGAGCAGGGGGACTTCGCTACTGAGTACGGCTCGCCCAAGTGCATCGTGAAGCTGGGCTGCTGGGGACCGGTAGTTAACTGCAACGTTCCCAAGCGCGGTTGGATGGCCGGTATTGGAGGGTGCCCCAATGTTGGAGGCATCTGTATCGGCTGCACGATGCCGGGCTTCCCGGACAAGTTCATGCCGTTTATGGATGAACCGCCCGGCGCCAAGATTTCTTCATCCATGATTGGCATTTACGGTGCGGCGATTCGCAAGCTGCGCAGTGTTACCAATGCTACGGTCAACAAGGAACCGAAGTGGCGGCACAATCGTCCGGTGCTGACAACCGGATATAACCCGCCCCCATTGCGGATAAAGGAGCGAGCATCATGAGTACTACCACTGCCACTTTGACTCAGACTCCGACGGGAAAGCGGACCCTCGTGGATATGAATTGGGATCCGATTACGCGCATCGTCGGGAGCCTGGGTATCTATACTAAAATTGATTTTGCCAACCGGGAGGTTGCCGAGTGTTACTCGACTTCTTCGATCTTTCGTGGCTATAGCATTTTCATGAAAGGCAAAGATCCGCGCGATGCTCACTTCATCACCAGCCGCATCTGCGGCATCTGCGGTGACAATCACGCGACCTGCGCCACCTACGCGCAGAACATGGCTTTTAATGTAAGACCGCCCGCGATGGCAGAGTGGATCGTGAACCTGGGTGAAGCTGCCGAGTACATGTTCGACCATAACATCTTTCAGGACAATCTGGTCGGAGTGGATTTCTGCGAGCAAATGGTCAAGGAAACAAACCCGGGCGTCTGGGAGAAGGCGAAGACGACCGCAGCGCCGCACGCCGCCGATCACGGCTATAAGACCATCGCCGACATCATGACGGCGTTGAATCCTTTCAGCGGGGAATTTTATCGCGAAACGCTCCACGTCAGCCGTTACA
>JAWWPL010000269.1:0-3539 GCA_033850605.1 Blastocatellia bacterium
AGGGATCAACCGCCCATTCCGCCTTCAACGGCGCATGATCCCAGCCGCGATTCGAATCGGGATTCTAATCAGGAGAGGCCTAAATTTCCGTCGTCTCAAGATCGCCGTTTCGATCCGTTCCGTAATCCGCAGGGCCGCCAGCAACCCCATCCGCCGGGCGCTGGCCAGCCGAATGTCAGAGTCTTGCCGAATGGCACACGCATCGTGACCGAGGCCGATGGCACGCGCGTGATTACCGGACCCAAAGGCAGAGTTCAGGTGATTCCGCCGGGAGAGAGACCCAATCGAAAACGAGACCGCCCTTAAAAATCTGTGTTGCCTTAGAAGTTCAATTCAATGTTTCCTGTAAGATTTTTACTTTCCGATAAAGTTTGAGGGTTTGAAGATGAATAGCAGAATTAGATTCCCTTTGGCGCTGATGGAGCGTACGCATCCTTGCGTACGGTTCGCGGGCATCCGCGCCCGCAGCTTCTTCCTTAGTCATAAAACCGCCGCACAGGCAAGGATGCCTGTGGTCCGCACGCAGGATGCGTGCGCTCCGTCATCCCGGCTTCGCCGCAGGCAAAAACTGTGGTTGGCGTTGGCCTTGATGCTGGGCGTTTTATCTTCCGTCTTTGTTTTTCCGCTGGTCCAGGCGAGCGGTGGCACGGAACCGGACCCCTTGTCAGCAATCCGTATTACTCCGCCGGCGCCCGTTTTTACAGATGCGAAGCGTCTGGATGAACTCGCCGCGCGGCGCCGGCGCGTCGCGGAAACGATCGGGCCAAAAGGGATTCTGTTAATGTTCAGTGGCGAGCCGCGGGTCTATGCCAACGACGTCGATTACCAGTTCCGTCAGGAAAACAATCTGTATTACCTGACGAACCTGGGGCAACAGCGCGCCACGCTGGTGCTCTTGCCCGGTAATCCCCAAATGCCCGAAGTGCTTTTTCTGCCGCGGCGCAATCCCGGCAGAGAGACATGGACCGGTCACATGTACAGTCCACAAGAGGCCGCCCAACTTTCCGGAATTAAGGAAATCTGGGATGCGGACGAGTTTGGACCATTCATGAGCGCGCTGAGCAAGCACCAATCCTATCGACCGAAATCTCAAAACATTCTGCTCTCGTCCGCGGAGACAAACGGAAACCTGAACGGCTTTGAGTCTTTATTTGCCGCGGCCGCGAAGAATGAGGCCGGGCTGTTTATGCTTTCGGCGCCGCCCGACTATGAGAGCAAAGAATATCGCCAGGAGCAAAGATTTGCTGCCGCCTGGACCAAAGACTCAGGAGGCTTTGCCATTCAGAACGCCTGGCCCCTCTTTACTCAGTTGCGTCTGCGTAAATCACCGATGGAACTCGCGCTCATGCAGCATGCCATAGACATCAGTATCGAAGCGCACCAGAGAGCTCAAGCCTTCGCGTCCCAGGCAAAATGGGAATACGAAGTGGATGCGCAGGTGGCTTACACTTTCAAATTACGCAACGCTGATAACTGGGGGTATCCGGACATTGTCGGCTGTGGGCCCAATGCGACGACTTTGCACTACGAAGAATCACAGGGGGCGGTGCAGACCGGTCAGCTAATGTTAATGGACGTCGGCGCCGAGTACGATCATTATTCCGCCGATGTGACCCGCACCTTTCCGGTGAACGGAAAGTTTAGTAAGACCCAGGCCGAGATTTACCAGATCGTCTATGACGCACAGGAAGCCGCGGCAAAAGCTTCAAAACCAGGCGCTACTCTTTCGGACGCGCACCGCGCATCTCTGGAAGTAATCAAGGATGGTCTGTTGAAGCTGGGCTTAATCACTGATCGTAATTCCGAGCAGTATCGGCTTTGGTTCATGCACGGCAACGGTCACTGGCTGGGGATGAACGTGCACGATGTCGGCGGCGGCGCGCGGTTCGAACCGGGCATGACCTTTACCAACGAGCCGGGCATATATGTTCGCATGGATGCCCTGGACAATTTGCCGAAGTCTCCTGAGAACGAAAAATTCATTGCCGCCATCAGGCCGGCCTTCGAGAAGTACAAGGGGATCGGCGTCCGCATCGAAGACGACATGGTGATCACTCCGGAGGGAGTTAGGTGGATGACAGCGGCCCTGCCCCGCAGCATCGCCGACGTTGAAGCGTTTATCGCAAAGGCGAGACGCTGAGCAACCGATCACATCCCCAAACTCTTTTCGCCAGACTCTACCGCACTTCGTTTCGCGCAATTTTCGTGGATTGTCCTCGGCGGAGAGGTACTCGAAGACGATCCACGAACCCACACGAAAAATTTTTCGTGCCCATTTCGTGTGATTTCGTGGATCGGTCTGGCTCAGGAAGGAAGACAAGAGGACATCACAGTTAGGGCACTGCGTTCACGTTCGAGACAACACACTGGATGGACAAGAGATGAGATCATTGATAGCGCATTCACATCGGAGATTCAGCGTTTTGGCGCTCGTGCTATTACCGTTGCTCTATTCGCTGAACGCGAGCGCACAGGCCCCGGCGGAGCCGGCGCAGAACACGTACATCGAAGGCGCCATCCTCTGGCAACAGACGTCCGGTGAGAGACGAGCGTTGTCATATCAGGCGTTCACTCTGGCTCGGATGATGCTCGATCGCGACCTAATGAACCGCCGCAATAGAAAACCGCGCGCGGTCATTGTTGATTTGGACGAAACGATTCTGGACAACAGTCGTTTCGAGGGAATGCTGCTAAAGAATCGGGTTAACTATGACCAGAAGGACTGGACTGATTGGTGTAATCGCGCCGAAGCCACTGCGGTTCCCGGCTCGGTCGAGTTCTTACGCTATGCGGCCTCGCGTGGCGCGATGGTCTTTTACATCACCAATCGCAATGATAGTCAGAAGCAGGGCACGGCCACGAACTTGAAGAAACTTGGTTTTCCGAACGTCAACGATCAGACGTTGCTGGTGCAAACCGATCTGAAAGACTCGACCAAAGAGCCGCGGCGTCAAAAGGTCGGCTCGAGGTTTCGTATCGTCCTGTTGATGGGTGATGACCTCAACGATTTTTCCGACGTGTTTGAGAACAGTAAAACGATCGAGAGCCGGGCCGCGGCCGCGGATCGCTACAAGTCGGAATTTGGCAGACGCTTCATCATGTTGCCCAACCCCATGTACGGTAATTGGGAAAGTGCGATCTATGGCTATAACTTTAAGCTCAGCGAAGCTGAGAAGGCCGAGAAGAGAAGGAGTCTACTGAAGGGTTATTGAAAGCTGTGAATAGTCGCTTCCTCCGGCTTTCATCCTAATGCTGTTTTTACGATGTCCGGCACATCGACAAAACCGCGCACCTTTCTCCCTTCTCCCTTTGAGAGAAGGGCCGGGGATGAGGGCTTGAGAGCGAAACCGATTTTCCTATTTGTGCTCCGTGATTGTCGAGTGGCATTCAAAGACAAATCAATCAGGGTCCACGCACCGCCAAGCCCTCTCCCCAACCCTCTCCCAAAGGCGTTAATATACTTGAGGCATCAGCGAAATCTTCGAAATAACGCCGAAGGCGTTCGCGAATTCCAGCCCAGGGCAACGCCCTGGGAAAGG